>CAYQVN010000248.1:0-3411 GCA_964420895.1 uncultured Nitrospirota bacterium
CGAGACCGCCCTGCAACCCTCTCGGTGCGTCACAGTATTTACGAACAGGACCACTAAGGAAATGCTATGCTTTCACCATCCCTTGAGGAATTTATCGAAAAATCGAGATCGGGCAACCTGATCCCGGTCTATAAAGAGATCCTGGCCGATATGGAAACGCCGGTCTCCGCCTTCCGCAAGATCGACGACGGGGAATATGCCTTTCTCCTGGAGAGTGTCGAAGGGGGGGAGAAGTGGGGACGGTACAGCTTCCTGGGAAGTGCCCCTTTTGCCGTCCTGAAAGGGAAAGGTGCTGAAGTTCAGGTGATGCGTCAGGGGCGGGAAGAAAACCACTCCGTTGCGGATCCGATCGCCCTCGTTCAGGAAGAGATGGCCCGCTTTCAACCGGTTGCCGATCCCGCACTTCCCCGTTTTGTCGGCGGTGCCGTTGGATACATCGGTTACGACATGGTCCGTTTCTTCGAACCGATCCCGGAGTTTCCCAAGGAGGATGCCGGCTTTCCCGATATGCTGCTCATGATCATGGCCGACCTGTTGATCTTTGACAATCTGGAGAAGAAAATCCAGATCGTCTCGAATGTTTTTCTCCAGGAGGGAGACGACCCGGAAGAGGCCTACCGGCAGGCCGAAGTCCGTATCGACGGGATGATTGCCCGGTTGAATGTCCCCTGTGAAATCGTCAATCTGACTCTTCCCCAGTCGGGCGAACTCAAGGTCCCCGAATCGAGTTTTACCCGGGAACGGTTCCACGAAGTGGTGGAACGGGCCAAGGAGTATATCCTGGCCGGCGATGTGATCCAGGTGGTCCTCTCGCAGCGTTTCCACTCGAAACTTGCGAACGATCCCTTTGACATCTATCGAGTGCTCCGAACGGTGAATCCTTCTCCTTACATGTTTTTTCTCCACATGGAGTCGATCCGGATCGTGGGGTCTTCCCCGGAGGTGCTCGTCCGGGTGGAAGAGGGGCAGGTGGAGGTGCGTCCCATTGCAGGGACCCGGCCCCGGGGTCGAAGTGATGCCGAAGATCAGGCCCTGATCGATGAATTGCTCGCCGATCCCAAGGAACGGGCGGAACACATCATGCTCGTCGACCTCGGGCGCAATGATGTGGGTCGTGTGGCGAAGACGGGGACGGTGCAGGTCAAGGAGTTGATGGTCATCGAAAAATATTCCCATGTCATGCATATCGTCTCCGATGTGGTAGGCGAACTTGCCGAGGGGAAGAATGCCTATGATGTGCTGCGGGCCTGTTTTCCCGCGGGGACGGTCTCCGGTGCCCCGAAGATCCGGGCCATGCAGATTATCGAGGAACTCGAACCGGTGCGGCGCGGCCCCTATGCAGGGGCAGTAGGGTACATCGGATTTTCGGGGAATATGGATACCTGCATTACCATCCGGACGATGATCATCCGGGACGACGATCTCTATCTTCAGGCAGGCGCAGGGATCGTTGCCGATTCCGACCCGGAACGGGAATATGTGGAGACCTTGAACAAGGCGAAGGGGATGCTCAAGGCGATCGAGATTACGAAGCTGGGGATTAGGAATTAGAAAATGGAAAATAGGAATTAGGAAATAGAAATTAGGAATTGGGAGATGTGCAATCACTGTAGGCAGAGTACGGGTCGAGAACGGGTGACCGTTGATTGCTGAAAGGCTGTTATCATGTTACTGATGATCGATAACTACGATTCTTTCACCTACAACCTTGTTCAGTACCTGGGGGAGTTGGGGGAGGAACTGGTGGTCTACCGGAACGACAAGATTACCGTCGAGGAGATTGAGGCCATCCAACCCGACCGCCTGGTGATCTCGCCTGGTCCCTGTACTCCGAAAGAGGCGGGGGTCTCCGTTACGGTCATCCGGCACTTTGCCGGCAAGCTCCCGATACTCGGTGTCTGTCTGGGGCACCAGTCAATGGGGGCTGCCTTCGGTGCAAAGATCGTCGGGGCGAAAAAGCTCATGCATGGGAAGACCTCTCAGGTGAAACACGACGGCAAGGGTGTTTTTCAGGGACTTGAAAATCCTTTTACGGCGACCCGCTATCATTCACTGGTGATTCAGCGGGAAAGCCTCCCCGACAATTTTGTGGTGACTGCCGAAGCGGAGGATGGAGAGATCATGGGGATCCGCCATAAAACCTTGCCCCTTGAGGGGGTCCAGTTCCACCCGGAATCGATTCTCACCGAAGTGGGCCATGATCTGTTGCAGAATTTTCTGCAGATGCATTGAGAGAAATTTGCCGGGGCGACGAATCGTCGAATCCCTGCAGGGAGTGCGGTCATGATTGTAAATGCCATCAAAAAGATTGTTGAGGGAGAAAACCTGGGACGGGAGGCCTGTTACGGCGCCATGGACGACATCATGGGTGGCCGCTCTACACCGGCCCAGGTCGCCTCCTTCATCACGGCCCTGCGGATGAAGGGGGAGACGGTGGAAGAGATCGCCGCCTGCGCCCAGGTCATGCGGGATCGTCTGATCCGGGTCGAGGTGGATCAGGAAGGGCTGGTCGATACCTGTGGGACCGGTGGGGACGGCGCCCGGACCTTCAATATCTCCACGACGGCAGCCTTCGTCGTCGCCGGGGCCGGAATTCCCGTGGCAAAGCACGGGAACCGTTCCGTTTCAAGTAAGAGTGGCAGTGCCGATCTCTTTGCCGCCCTGGGGGTGAATATCGAAGCGGGGATCGACGTGGTCAAACGCTGCATCGGAGAGGCGGGGATCGGGTTCCTTTTTGCACCGCTTCTCCACGGTGCGATGAAGCACGCTATCGGCCCCCGGCGGGAGATCGGGATCCGGACGGTCTTCAATATCCTGGGGCCCCTGACCAACCCTGCAGGTGCGAAGCGTCAGGTCATCGGGGTCTATTCCGGCGAACTGACGGAGCCCCTCTGTAAGGTCTTAAACGATCTCGGAAGTGAACAGGCCTATGTGGTCCATGGCCATGACGGACTGGATGAGATCACCGTAACGGGGAAGACCCGGGTCTCCGAGCTGAAAGGGGGGCGAGTGGTCACCTTCGATCTCGATCCGGCAGACTACGGCATTTCCTGTTGCCGTCACGAAGAATTGAAAGGCGGGGATGCCGAGGCGAATGCCGCCATCACCCTTGCGATTCTGAAAGGGGAGTCCGGGCCGAAGCGGGATGTGACCCTCCTCAATGCCGCTGCGGCGATCTATGTCGGCGGGAGGGCGGCCTCTTTGGAGGAGGCACTGACTGTTGCCCGTGATTCGATCGACTCGGGCCGGGCCATGGAACGGCTGGAGCAGATTAAAAGGATCAGCAATGAGGGTGCGTAATGTCTCTTCGTCTTGTCCATACTCTGAATCTTGATCTGACTCTTGTTTTTGCTCTTAATCTTAATCTTAATCTTAATCTTAATCCTCTCCCCCATGTCTTTGCCACTGGAT
>CAYQVN010000249.1:0-1862 GCA_964420895.1 uncultured Nitrospirota bacterium
CCCTCTTACCGGCTCCCGGAATCGATCCTGGACCGTGAGATCGCTAATATTCTGGCTTTGGGGGTGGAACTGCACTGCGACACCCGGGTGGGTGTGGACCTCTCCTTTGGGGAGGTGCGTAAAACCTACGATGCCGTCTATGTGGCCATCGGTGCCCACCGGGGTGCAAAACTGAATGTCCCGGGAGAGGATGCAGCCCAGGTCTTTGCCGCGGCAGACTACCTGAACCGGATCAATTCGGGCGTGCAGGTGGACCTCGGCAATAAAGTGGTGGTGATTGGCGGCGGAAACAGCGCCATCGATTCCGCACGGGTTTCCCTCCGTGCGGCCCACCGGGAGACCGGCGATGCAGACCAGTTTGAGACCGAATCGGCCCAGGCCGTCCTCGATTCAGCCCGCCTCTCGCGACGGCAGGGAGAGACAGAGGTGACCATCCTCTACCGCCGTACCCGGGCCGAGATGCCGGCCATTGTCCATGAAATCGAAGAGGCGGAAAAAGAAGGAGTGCGTATCGAATACCTGGCCGCCCCCGTCGAGATCCTTTTGCAAGAGAATCGAATCACGGGTATCCGATGCATCCGCATGAAATTAGGGGAGCCCGACAAGTCTGGGCGCCGCCGTCCCCTCCCGGTGGAAGGCTCGGAATTTACCATCGAGGCGACCTCCGTGATCTCCGGGATCGGTCAGCAGCCCGATTTTGCCGGCGACATGAAGGCCTTGGCGAATCAGTGGGGATGGGGCCAGGTCAAGGGGAACCGGCAGACTGACCTGGAAGGGGTCTTCGCCGGCGGTGATGTGCTGGGATTGGGAATCTCAACCCGTTCGGTAGGGGAAGGGAGGAAATCCGCCCTCGCCATTGACGCCTTTCTGAACGGCAGGGACTACCGTCCGCAACCGCCGGTCCGCCCCATTGACGCCGCGCAGATTCGGCTCGATTACTACCGGGACACTCCGAGAAACGCGCCGAAGGTCCTTCCCGAAGAGGAGCGCATCTCAGGTTTCGAAGAGATCCATCAGACTCTCACATTGGAGGAATCCGTGGCCGAGGCCAAGCGGTGCATGAGCTGCGGGCTCTGCATTACCTGCGATCAGTGCCGGATTTATTGCCCCCGGGAGGCGATCAGCCGCGATTTTTCCCGGCCGGAAGGCCACGTCATGTTCACCGACTACACCCGCTGCAACGGCTGTCATATCTGTTCACTCTCCTGTCCCTGCGGCTATATCGAGATGGGAATGGGGTTGTAGGTTTGAGGGCCGGTTTCATTTCAGAAGAGTCGCAACCTCTTATGCTGTTCATCGTCCTGGTTGAGCATCCGATCATCCGGCAGAAACGGGATCCGGAATAGCGGTTCTGCACCGGAACTCCCCTCTAGCAAAGACCGCCAAGGGCGCGAAAAAACACCTAATAGCAGTCTGTTTAATCTCCTCAAAACGTTTTCAGAAAAAAAAGCCTTCAACGGAAAACCGCTGAAGGCTTTTTGCTGACATCTAATGGCTGACTGCTGCTTTTTTCAGACCTTCGCCAGCCACTCCGAGTGATTCCCGTTCTTTCCGTGAACCACGTCGAAGTAGGCCGACTGGATCTGCTGTGTGACCGGTCCCGGTTTCCCTGTGCCGATGGTGCGGCTGTCGATCTCCCGGATGGGGGTGATTTCGGCAGCGGTACCGACGAAGAAGGCCTCGTCGGCGATGTAGAGCTCGTCCCGGGTGAAGCGCTCCTCCGTGACTTCCAGTCCCGCTTCCTTTGCTAAGGTCATCACCGATTCCCGGGTGATCCCTTCGAGGATGGAGGTCAAGGGGGTCGTCTTGATCCGTCCCTTCCGGACGATGAAGATGTTTTCTCCCGGCCCTTCGGAGACGTA
>CAYQVN010000249.1:1962-3401 GCA_964420895.1 uncultured Nitrospirota bacterium
CCCATGTCACCATAACCGATGAAGACGAGGGGGCGGATGTAGCACTCTTTGAGACGGTTGATCCGCACCGTCTCAAGGATCGCCTCGTAGATGGCGCGGTTGTCGTAGGGGATCTCCATCTGCATGATATGGGCCGAGGCAAAGAGGCGGTCCACATGTTCCTGCAGACGAAAAACGGCCGAGCCGCCGTTGATTTCGTAACAGCGGATCCCTTCAAAGACCCCCATGCCATAGTGGAGTGTATGGGTCAGTACGTGGACATTCGCCTCCGACCAGGAGATGAATTTCCCGTCCATCCAGATTTTTGATGCTTCCTGTATCATGACATTTCATCTCCTGCAGAAGATTATGAGTTTGACAAGTTATAAGATTCTTCAGCGGCTGTCAATCATTTTCAGGCGGGATCGACCGTTCTTCCGTTGTTCAGAAGGCGCTGGAAGATCTCCCGTGTCTTTTCCGTCCTTTCCCGGAGATCCCTCAGGAGGGCGGCACCCGGTTCTTCTCCTCCTCCTCGATACCCCATCCGGAGGGCCAGTGCCCGATTTTCGCCGGGATCGGAAGAGAGGGAAGTGATGGGGCGGTCCTGTACGATCCGGGCCCGCCCTTCAAGACGACGGAGAAAAAGATAGGCCTCCTTCAGAGCGGCATGATCCACTTCCGTGAGGAGACGCCTGCGTCGTGCTATCTCCAGGACCGTCAAGGGTGGAACGAAGCGGAGCTCTTTGATCTCATGGCCATGGTGGAGAGCAAGATACTGTACCAGAAACTCGATGTCGATCAACCCTCCTGCGCCGGTCTTGAAATGAATCTCCCGGCGCCGGGAGGAGGATTTTTCCTCTTCTATTTTTTTGCGCATGGTGCGGACCGACTCTGCCAACTTCGGTAGGGGGACGGTTCCAAAGAGGGTCTTCTCAATCAGGGACATCAACGCCTTGCCGCAACGACTTCCACCGGCACAGAAACGGACCCGGGTCAGGGCCTGCCGTTCCCAGGGTTGCAGGCTCCCTTCGAAGTAGTTGCCGTATCCTTCCAATGACTGCACCAGGGGGCCGCTCTCCCCGAGGGGGCGGAGGCGGAGATCGATCCGATAGGCGATCCCTTCCCCCGTGAGGGTGGAGAGGATCGAGACGATCCGTCCGGCGAGACGGGAAAAAAAATCCTGGTTCGTAATTTGCCTGGGACCGTCGGTTTCGCCCTCTGCGGAATAGGCGAAGAGGAGGTCGAGATCCGCCCCGTAGGTCAACTCTTCGGAGCCGAGCTTTCCCGCTCCGAAGATGGCAAATTCCGCGGGGAAACCGCTCTCTTCCCGGGGCGTGCCGAAAGTCTGTATCAGTTCCGCCAGTGCCAGGGTATGGGCTGCCTCAAGACAGGCATCGGCGAGGCGGCTCAGGGAATGGGCCATCTGCAGGATGTCGGGCTTGGTCAGGATGTCCCGCAGA
>CAYQVN010000250.1:0-3366 GCA_964420895.1 uncultured Nitrospirota bacterium
CGGGGACTGATGGACCGCTTCGAATGTCCCCCCGAGGGGTGCGGTTTTACCATCCTTGCAAACGAAGAGCATCAGAGCCGGGTCCAGTCGGTGGAACTGGCCTGCCGCCGGGTGGAGACCCCCCTGCAGCGGCTGGAGCATGGGCTGACACCCTGGGTGGCCTTTTGCATTATCCCTCTCTTTGCCCTGGCCAATGGGGGGTTGAGCCTTTCAGGAATTGACCTTGCCGAGGCCCTTCGTTCCCCTTTGTCTCTCGGGATCGTGGCCGGGCTGACCATTGGAAAGCCCCTGGGGATCACACTATTCTCCTTCCTGGCGGTCAAGACCGGACTGGCCGTCTTGCCGGATCGGGTTCGATGGAGCCATGTGGCCGGTGTCGGATTGCTTGGAGGGATTGGCTTTACCATGTCTCTCTTCATCTCCCTTCTCTCTTTTTCCGAACCGCAGATGCAGGCCTTTTCGAAATTCGGGATCCTTGCCGGTTCGGTGATTTCCGCACTGCTGGGGATCACTCTCCTCTGGGCCGCATCCCGGGGTGGTGAGAGGTTCTCCTGATCTTCCGATATTCTGTGGAGGGGGAGGTTTCGGTCGGTCAGAGCAGGATCAGCACAACACCGGCGACCATACAGAGTCCTCCCGTCAGGCGCTGCTGGATCAGTTCTTCCCGGAAAAAAATTCCACCGAAGAGTATGGCGAAAAGAAGGCTGGTCCGCTTGATGGAGACCATGTAGGGGACCTCGACCAGGCGGATGGCCGTGACATGGGTGAAGATCATAATGGTCTGGACGAGTCCGATGACAAGAAAGAGTTTTTTGCGGGAGAGGAGGGCACGGTAGGTCTCTTTTCCACGCAGTCCCAGAAAAGGGAAACTCAAGAGGGCCAGAAGGGGAAAATAGGTGACTCCGAAGAAGGGGGCACTGGAATGGAAGATGGCCGCCTTTCCCAGTGCGGCAGTGATGCTGTAGAGAAAGGCGACAACGATCATCTTTCGTGACCCCGGCTCCCGGGCGACGGCCCGGATCGGTTCGAGCCATCCCTTTTTTCTCTTGTCGATGTGGAGAAGGTAGGCCCCCAGGGCGATGAGAAGGATCCCCGCCATGCCCGAGGTGTCCGGTTCTTCGCCGAGGATGAGCCGGGCCGTGACAATGAGAAAAACCGGCGTCAGGGCGAGAAAGGGTACGGTGAGAGAGAGGGGAGACTCGTGGATGGCATGAGTGTAGAGGAGCAGGGCCGCAATTTCCAGGGGGAGCATGACCAGAAGGATTCCGAAGAAGGTTGCATCCAAAGGAGGAATGCGAATCCAGATCAGGCTTACGGCGAGGAAGGGGATGCAGTATCCGAGACGGACCCAGGCGACGACATAAGGCGTCGTCGTTCCCATTGCCTTCTTGGAAAGGAGGTCGACGACGGCGACCGAAAGGGCACAGGTGAGAGAAAGGGGGAACCAGAGCATATTCTTCTCAAAAAAACGCCCGGCCCATCGAAGTGGATGGGCCGGGCGAAGATGAACGAAGCAAAATGATGGGTTCAGCCCGTCAGTCCCTGGATGACCTTTGTGGCCGAACCGGTGGCCCGGAAGTTCGTGATGAAGGCCTTGGCGTTTTCGTAAGCCATGTCTGCGATTTTGATCCGGTTCTCTTCGGGGATGCTGTCGATCTCTTTCTTGAAGACCACCGTGGCGTTCTTGATGTCGAGTTTCTCCTTCTCCGCCCAGTCCCGCATCTGCTGCATCAGGTCGGCCGGCAGCCCTTCATGCGCGATGTTCTGCCAGAGGGTCCCCACGTTCCCTTTCCGGATTCCGTGGTCGGCAAACTGCCCTAAGAGATGAACGGGGGTGCCGGTGATACCGTGCTGGGCGATCGCCACGTTCCATTTTTGGATGGCATTGTAAATTTCGTGGGTTCGCTTAAGGTCGATGTGGACATCCTCCCCCGGCTTGTAGTTGCCGTGCTTGGAGCCGTTGTTGATGGCCAGAAGATCCGGGACGACCCCGTTGGCCTTCATTCCCTCAATGAATTCGACGGCGTCTTCCACGGAGGTGATCCGGGCGTCCACGCCGGTCCCGAGAATCTCTCCCACCTCGGCCTCAAGGCCCGCACCTGCCGCCCGGACAATCTTTCCCAGTTCCGTGGAGATCTTCACGTTGTCGGGGGTCTCATTAAAGGAAGCGTCGATGGCGATGGAGGTGTAGCCTGCGGCCAGTTCCGCTTCGATCAGTGCCCGGGAATCCCCTACGACCTCGGGATCGGGGCTCTTGGTGGTGACGTGGTCTCCGTGAAGAAAGAAGGGGGTGGTAAAATTCAGCTCCTCGGCATAGCCGACAGCGGTCTCGAAGAAGATCTCCGGGGTCATCCCGGTGTAGCCTCCCTTGAGACTTCCTTCGGATTTGGCCAGCTCATAGGCGACGACGGCATCCAGTTCCCGGGCCGCCCGCATGATCCCCGGGATCACATGCTTGATCCGGGTGTTGCAGGCCATGACAATCACATTCTCCGCCTTCAGCGTATCGAAGACATCCTTCGAGCTGAGGATGCAGACTTTGCTCTCACTGCCGAGCTTTTTCCGGACATTCTCGGGTCTGAAATCATATATGCTTTTCGACATGAAGATCTCCTTTCTGAGTCCCCAAAAAATGTTGGATTATCAATATGTTACAAGGAGGGTGTTGTTTTAAATCTACTCAATCATTCCACTTTTGTCAAGGAGATTTTGATTTTGTTCGGTTTTGATAGATTTTTATTGACATAAGTTCTAATTTTATGTATTTTATAGATCTTTCCAGGTCGGTTATATGAATCTGCCTAAGGAGACTTTGATGTATAAGGTTGGGAAAACCGTTGTTTATCCTTCACACGGTCTGGGTGTGATTGAAGCAATCGAAGAAAAAGACGTCATGGGGACCATACAGAAATTTTATGTCCTCAAGATCATGGAGAAGGGCACCCGGATTATGATTCCCTGTGGGAATGTGGAAAAAGTCGGTATCCGGGAGGTCATCCAGCCGAATGAAGTGAAGAAGGTTGTCAAGGTCTTAAAGGAAAAACCGAAGAGTATACTTCCGAACTGGAACAAACGATACCGTGAGAGTATGGAAAAGATCAAAACCGGATCAATCTATGAAATTGCTATTGTCTTCCGGAATTTGAGTCTTCTTTCGAAGAACAAGGAACTTTCCTTCGGAGAGAAGAAGATGCTCTGCGATACCAAGCACCTGATCAGCTCCGAAATTTCAAAGGCAAAAGGGATCTCCGAAAAACAGGCGGAAAAGATCCTTGATACAGCCTTGAAATAGGTTTCACCCCCTGGAAAATATCACTTCCCTTCCGATTCTCATCTGCGAACAGCTTTTTCTTTCATCTTCTACAA
>CAYQVN010000251.1:0-3359 GCA_964420895.1 uncultured Nitrospirota bacterium
GGCCCGGATCGGCGGAGGGGATCAGGCGGCGAATCCGCGGCTCAGGACGGTCGTGTTGAAGGCCAAGGACGTGAACATGCCGGCCGACAATATCAAACGGGCGATCCAGAAGGGGACGGGCGAACTTCCGGGCGTCAGTTACGATGAATTTATTTATGAGGGATACGGTCCCGGTGGAGCGGCCGTTCTGGTGGAGACCCTGACGGACAACAAGAACCGGACGGTGGCTGAAATCCGCCATGTTTTTTCCAAACATAACGGGAATCTGGGTGAAAACGGCTGCGTGGCATGGATGTTTCAGACCCGGGGGTTGATTGCCATTGAAAAAACGAAAGTGGAAGAAGACCGTTTGATGGAACTTGCCCTCGAGGCGGGTGCCGAGGATGTGCAGGATGGTGGTGACACCTTTGAGGTGACGATGGATTCGGCCGATTTTGAGGATGTGAAAAAGAGCCTTGAAGATTCCGGGCTGGAGCTGGCCCTGGCCGAGATTACAAAGATCCCCAGTACAACGGTCCGTCTGGAAGGCAAAGAGGCGGAGCAGATGTTAAAGCTCCTGGCGGCGCTGGAAGACAATGATGACGTCAATGCCGTCCATGCCAATTTCGATATCGACGATGAAGTTATCGAGAGGATAGGTGCCTGAGTGCGTATCCTGGGCGTCGATCCCGGTTCGGTGCAGACCGGTTTCGGGATCATTCATGAAGATCAGTCCTCCCTTAACTACCTTGCTTGCGGAGTGATCCGGACCTCTTCCTCTGCTTCCATTCCCTCCCGGCTCAAACGGATCTATAGCGAACTGAAAATCGTCATGGAGCGCTATCGGCCTGACGTCGTGTCGATCGAGAACATCTTTGTGGCCCGGAATGTGCGGTCCGCTCTGAAATTAGGTCATGCCCGAGGTGTTGCGATTCTGGCGGCGGTGAACAAAGATCTGGAGGTTGTGGAGTACACGCCGGCAGAGGTCAAAAAAACGCTGGCCGGATCCGGCCGGGCGGAAAAGAGCCAGGTACAGCATATGGTCAAAGCCCTTCTTTCCCTCTCGGAACTTCCCGAGCCCTATGATGCCTCCGACGCCCTTGCCCTGGCCATCTGCCACAGCCATTCCCGGGAGATGAAAGGGAAGATGAAGGCGCTGGCCCGTTAAACTGGACATGTGACGAGTTTATAATGATTGCACAGCTTAAAGGAGTGCTGGAATCAAAGGCCCCCTCCGAGATTATCGTCGATGTGGGGGGCGTGGGCTATCAGCTTTCCATTCCCCTTTCGACCTATTATCAGCTCCCGGAAACCGGAGAATCCCTTCTGCTCAGGACCCATACCCATGTCCGGGAGGATGCCATCCAGATCTTCGGTTTCATGACCTCCCTGGAAAAAGAGCTTTTTAAACTTCTCATTTCCGTCTCCAAGGTCGGGCCGAAGATTGCGCTGGCCATTCTCTCCGGTCTGGATGGAGAAAGCCTCCGGTCGGCTATCGGGACCAATGATGTGGAACGCCTGAGCAGTGTTCCCGGTGTCGGGAAAAAGACGGCCGAGCGGATCTGCATGGAGCTGAAAGATAAGATCCCCCGGGAAACGGACGAGGTGAGAGGTGGGTTGTTGCGGGGAAGTGCATTGCTCGAGGAATGTCCCTACAAGGATGCATTGGCGGCCCTGATGCACCTGGGTTATAAACGGGGGGAAGTGGCGGAAGTGATCCAGGGACTGGCCTCGGATGTAGAGGGCCATTCCGTGGAGGAACTGATCCGGGAATCCCTCCGCCTCCTTTCAAAGGCATAGTCGATGGACGAAGAACGGATCATCAGTTCCGAAAAGCAGATGGAAGAAGTCAACATGGAGGTGAGTCTTCGCCCCCGCCTGTTGAGCGATTTCGTGGGACAGGAGAAACTGAAGATGAATCTCCGTGTCTTCATCGATGCCGCCCGGGGACGGAAAGAAGCCCTCGATCATGTGCTCCTCTATGGTCCGCCTGGCCTGGGAAAGACCACCCTTTCCCACATTATTGCCGCGGAGATGGAGGTCAATATCAAGGCGACCTCCGGCCCGGTCATGGAGCGCCCCGGAGACCTGGCGGCTGTACTGACGAACCTGAAGGACGGGGATGTTCTCTTCGTAGATGAAATCCACCGATTGAACCGGACGGTCGAGGAGCTTCTCTATCCGGCCATGGAAGATTTTCAGCTCGATATCATGCTCGGCGAGGGGCCCTCGGCCCGGGTGATCAAACTCGACCTTCCCCATTTTACCCTGGTGGGGGCGACAACACGGGCCGGGCTTTTGACATCCCCCCTGCGGGACCGCTTCGGGGTAGTCGACCGTCTCAACTTTTACGAGATTGAGGAGCTGACCCGGATTGTAATCCGTTCCGCGAGTCTCCTTGCAGTCCAGGTGGAAGAGGAGGGGGGATATGAAATTGCGCGGCGGTCCCGGGGGACACCACGGATCGCCAATCGTCTCCTGCGGCGGGTCCGTGACTTTGCCGAAGTGCAAGGGGACGGCGTCATTACCCGGTCGATTGCGGACCGGGCCTTGCTCCAGCTCGATGTCGATCCGCTGGGCCTTGATCATATGGACCAGAAGCTGATCCGGACCCTGATCGAAAAATTTGACGGCGGTCCCGTGGGGATCTCCACCCTTTCGGCGGCCATCGGCGAGGAAAAGGACACCATCGAGGATGTCTTTGAACCCTACCTGATCCAGCACGGTTACCTGGCACGAACCCCGCGGGGGAGGATGGCCACCCGGATTGCCTATGAACATTTCGGGGTCCCCTATCCCCAAACGCGGACTCGGCAGGACGAGATTGCCCAGGGAGAGATGTTTTGAAGTTGCTCCTCCATATCTGTTGTGCCCCCTGTTCGATCTACCCACTGGCCCGGCTCCGCCAGGCAGGACGGGAAGTAAAGGGCTATTTTTTCAACCCCAACATTCATCCCTACCGGGAATTCAAAAAACGGCTGACGACCCTCATCGATTATGCCCGAACCATCGATCTTCCTCTCCAAGTGCGGGACGACGACCGGTTGAAGGAGTTTCTCCGGGAAACAGCCTTTCGTGAGGAAGATCGCTGTCAGTACTGTTACCGGATGCGGCTCTCCTCCGCTGCGGAGGAGGCCCGGGCGGGCAATTTCGACGGCTTTTCCACGACCCTGCTCTACAGTATCTATCAGAAACATGATTCCATCCGACAGATCGGTGAGGAGGAGGGGGAAAAGGCCGGCGTCCCCTTTGTTTACGAGGATTTCCGCCCGGGATGGAAGGAGGGGGCCGACCGGTCACGGGAGTTGGGGATGTACCGCCAGCCCTATTGCGGCTGTATCTACAGCGAGATGGAACGCTACCGGAGAAATACCAAAAAG
>CAYQVN010000252.1:0-3343 GCA_964420895.1 uncultured Nitrospirota bacterium
CAAGCCCCCCTACAAGCCGCCGCTCCCATTGCGGGTGCAAGACCTCCGGTTTGGCCGCCGGATTTTCCCTGATCGAAATCGTCATCGTTATGGCCGTCCTCTCCGTACTGGCCGGCATGATGGTTCCCATGTCAGTCCATTTAGTGGATCAGACAAATGCGGAAACCACCCAAAAAGAGATGGCCGAAATCAAAAGCGGGCTGCTCCATTACTACGAAGATGTCTCCCCCAACGCCTTCCCCCCAAGCCTTGTCGACCTGGTCACCGCTCCGTCCGGCGCTACCGGGTGGAACGGTCCCTATTTCACGGGAACCGCATCAGAAGTACAGACCGACGGTTGGGGGACCAGCTACATCTACCAGAAGTCCGGAAACTACGCCATCGTGATCAGTGGGGGAAACAACAAGAACGTCGACTCTGACTCCTACAATGACTTCCCCCCTTCCGACAGTCCGGCCGACAATTCCGATCTTGTCGTCAACGTCAACGGCAATCTCGTCGTCGACAAACTCAATGTGGATAATATTGAAAAAACCCGGGAGATCTTGAAACTGGTGGGAGGAGACATCTACAACACCGACGACGATGAGGCACCTTCTTCCTATACGCCGTATTTAAACGATGCCTGGGGGAACTCCATCCAGTACAACCGCCTCAGCGACTACTCGGTGAAGCTCTACAGTTATGGACTGGACGGCGTGGACGATTTCGGGAGCAACGATGACCTCTACCTCGCTCTCGCCTGGCAGGAATCGGAAAGCGATGACCACAGCGATGATCACAGTGACGACCATAGCGATGATCACGGCGATTGATGTGTCTCGTAGATGGTTCCGGAAGGTACGATGATCCCCTCCGTTCATTACAGAAAAAAACCCATGGCGAAAGATCCCAACCTGCAGACCGGTTGCATCCCCTCCAGTGGATTCTCTCTGATCGAGATCGTCGTCGTCATCGCCGTTCTCTCCATCCTGGCCGGCATGATGGTTCCCATGTCGGTCCATTTAGTGGACCAGAGAAATGTAGAAACTACCAAAAAAGAGATGGCCGAGATCAAAGACGGGCTGCTCCATTACTACGAAGATGTCTCCCCCAACGCCTTTCCCTCAAACCTTGTCGACCTGGTCACCGCTCCGTCCGGTGTCACCGGGTGGAACGGTCCCTATTTCACGGGAGCCGCCTCGGAGGTACAGACCGACGGTTGGGGAAGCAATTACACCTATCAGAAGTCCGGAAGCTATGCCATCGTGATCAGCGGGGGAAACGACAAAAGCGTCGACGCCGCTTCCTACAACGACTTTCCCCCTTCCGACAGTCCGGCCGACAATTCTGATCTTGTCGTCAACGTCAACGGCAATCTCATTGTCGACAAACTGAATGAGGACAAGATCGACGAAACAGAGGAGATCTTAAAGCTTGTAGGAGGAGACATCTACAACACCAGCCCCACTACGGCACCTTCCTCGTATACACCAAGTCTGGCGGACGCCTGGGGGAACACCATTCAATATGACCGTCTCAGCGACTACTCCGTCAAGATCTACAGTTATGGCCTGGATGGCGTGGACGATTCCGGGAGTAACGACGATCAGTATTACTCTCTTATCTGGACTCCTTGAGAAGGAAGAACAAACAGCTCAAGCGGTCAGCACCACCTGAGCCACTGCATAAGTCTTTGTGTGGGAGAGGGAAAGGTAGGTACGGAGGACACCGGCCTTTTTGGCCTGCTCCTGCGTCTTACCGTGGAGTATAAGCTCCGGCTTACCTGCCTCAGTACGGCAGACTTCAATTTCGGAAAAGGTCACACCCTTGCGCCACCCCGTCCCCAGGGCCTTCATCACCGCCTCCTTGGCGGCAAAACGGGCGGCATAATGTTCAAAGCAGTTTTTCCGGGAGTCGCAATATTGCACCTCCTGCGCTGTGAAGACTCGTGCACGGAATCGTTCCGGATGTCCGGCCATCGCCTTTTCCATTCGATCCACCTCAACGAGATCGATGCCAATCCCGACAATCCCCTTCATTGTGTCTGCCCCCTTGCCCTTGAAAAGAAAATGCCGGCGGAAACCTTCCCGCCGGCATGGATCATCATAGACTTCTTCTTCGATCCCCTTACCGTTTCTTGGCAACAAACTGAATCAAATCCCGCACCCGGGAGGAATAACCCCATTCATTATCATACCAGGAAATGACCTTCACCATATTGCCGTCGATCACCGAGGTGAGAGCCGCATCAAAACTGGAAGAATAGGCACAGCCATTGAAGTCCTTGGAAACGAGCGGTTCATCTACATACTGCAGGATCCCCTTAAGCCCTTTTTTGGAAGCCTCCTTCATGGCAGCATTCACCGCCTCAATGGTGGTCTTCTTCTTCGTGACCGCTACGAGATCGACCACGGAGACATTCGGTGTAGGCACCCGCATGGCCATCCCGTCGAGCTTCCCCTTCAATTGCGGCAGCACCAGGGAAACGGCCCGAGCCGCACCCGTCGTGGTCGGGATAATCGACATGGCCGCGGCCCGTGCCCGACGGAGGTCCTTGTGCGGAAAATCGAGCAACCGCTGATCTCCCGTATAGGCATGAACCGTTGTCATCAATCCTTTGACAATCCCGAAATTATCGAGGAGCACTTTCGCCACCGGAGCAAGGCAGTTGGTCGTACAGGAGGCGTTGGAAATGATGTAGTGTTTCTTGGGGTTGTACATCTTGTCATTCACCCCGAGGACAATTGTCACATCAGGCTCCTTTGCAGGAGCAGTGATGATCACCCGCTTCGCCCCGGCATCGAGATGCTTGCAGGCGGAAGTACGATCCCGGAACAGGCCTGTCGACTCCACCAGGACATCGACCTTCAAATCCTTCCAGGGAAGAGCAGCAGGGTTCCGCTCACTTAAAACGCGGATCTCCTGCCCGTCAACGACAATGGCATTCTTCTTGACCTTGATCTTCGCATTCAGAGGCCCCAGGATTGAATCGTACTTCAACAGGTGCGCCAGCGCATCGGGACTGGTCAGATCGTTGACCGCCACGAACTCGATCTTTTTATTCCCCAATGATGCCCTGAAAACATTTCTACCGATTCTCCCGAAGCCGTTGATTGCCACCCGGATCGCCATAGGAAAGCCTCCTTAATATGGATCAGATATTTAGTTTGATAAATGCATGTGAAGAGTTTCGATAGTTTACAAGAATCTTCATAAAAGTCAACGAGTATTTGATCTTGACAAGGGTTTTTCCCCGGTGCTATAGTGCATTTTCAAAATTTGCATGGGGCTGTAGCTCAGTTGGGAGAGCGCTTGAATGGCATTCAAGAGGTCGTCGGTTCGATCCCGATCAGCTCCACCA
>CAYQVN010000253.1:0-3331 GCA_964420895.1 uncultured Nitrospirota bacterium
ACCATTATCCTCTTCGCTATGCTCCTCTATTCCCCGGTCCTGCAGCGGCGGATCAAACATTTTATCCATACCCATTTTTATCGTTATCAATACGATTACCGGCAGGAATGGAAGGAATTCACCCGGAAAATCGTTGCAGCCCGGGACCTGCCACATCTTCTCGAAGGGGTGATCGAAACGATCTCCGAGACCCTCTGGATCAATCAGCTTTCCCTTTGGCTCTACAATGAAAAGACGGGGATTCTCTCCTTTTCCACCAGCCGGAATCTTCCCCGGAAGGCGCAATTTGTCCGCCGGGAATCACCTCTGGTCGCCTGTCTGCTCCAGACCGGCACCCCCTTTTCAATTCAATCGATTCAGGGGCAGAAAATCGCAGAGGAAATGAATGACTTCATCCAGTGCTATCAGACTGCGATGGTCGTCCCCCTCAAACGGGGGAATCGGCTGGTCGGAATGATCACCTTAGGCCCCACAATGAAAGGGACCGACTATACCGAAGAAGACGGGGAACTCTTGACCATGATCGCTGATCAAGCCGCCGGCGCCATTATCAGCGCCCAGTTGATCGAGGAGATCGGGCAGGCCAAGGAAGAGGAATCCTTTAACAAGATCTCCTCCTTTCTGGTCCATGATCTGAAAAACCTCGTCTCCTCCCTGTCGCTGGCCCTGCAGAATGCCAAACGGAACATCGCCAATCCCGATTTCCAGATGGATCTCCTCTCCACACTGGTGAGCACCATCGAGAAGATGCAGGCCCTCATTGAGAAGCTCTCCACCCTGCCGAAGGAGTTGGTGATCAACAAGAAAGCGGTCAGCATCAACCGGTTGATCCAGGAGGCAATAGAGAATTCCCGCGTTGAAAACCTGCGGAATGTGGAGCTCCACACCGATCTCAACGATCTTCCTCTGATCCAGGCGGATGGAGAATATGTCAAAAAGGTTCTCGTCAATCTGATCTTAAACGCCGTCCAGGCACTGCCCGACGGCAAGGGGAGAATCGAGATCTCCTCCTACGACAGTGACGGCTATGTGCGTACCGAGGTCTTGGATGATGGAGAAGGAATGTCGGACGATTTTATCACTCAGGAACTCTTCAAACCCTACCGCTCAACCAAGAAGAAGGGGTTGGGAATCGGGCTCTTTCAATGCAGGACCATCATGGAGGCCCACGGCGGGAAGATTGCAGTCCACAGCCTGCCGCAACGGGGCTCCCAGTTTGTACTGAGTTTCCCCATCGAGTAGAACCGAATGAAAACATCACAATACCGCTGGATACAGATGGGCGATATCAACGCCTTTTTCGGACTCATGCTCGACAACATGTCCGACCTGGTCATCATGGCCGGCATCCTCATCGGGGTCTTCGGCTTTCCCCAGGAGATCGTGCTGTACCGCATGATCCCCGGCACGGCCGTTGGTGTCCTGGCAGGTGATCTTTTCTACACCTATCTGGCCTTCCGTCTCGCCCGGGAAACGGGACGAACCGATGTCACCGCCATGCCTCTCGGCCTCGATACCCCCTCCACCTTCGGCCTCGCTTTCGGGATCATCGGTCCGGCTTACCTGAAACTCAAGGACCCGATCCTGGTCTGGAAGATCGCCATGTCGATCATCATTCTCATGGGACTCATCAAAGTGATCGGGGCCGGATTCGGTCCGGCCATCCGCCGCATGGTCCCCCGGGCGGGACTCCTCGGCTCCATCGCCGCCGTCGCTCTGATGCTGATCGCCTTTCTGCCCACACTGAAGGTCTTTGCCGACCCCGTCGTCGGTTTCGTCTCTCTGGGGATTATCCTGTTGACGCTGATTGCCCGGGTCCGGTTTCCTCTACGCATACCGGGCGCCCTGGCCGCTGTACTGGTGGGCACCGTCCTCTATTATCTTCTGCAATGGACGGGCCTCTCCGCCATGGAACCGGCTCCCCTGCCGGAACTCCACTTAAGCTTCAGTTTCCCCTGGCCGACGCTTGGATTCTTAGAGGGACTTCCAACAGCCCTGCGCTATCTTCCCGTGGCCGTTCCCTTCGCCATCGCCATCGTAGTGGGCGGCATCGATGTTACCGAATCCGCGGCCGCAGCCGGCGATGAGTACAACAGCCGGACCCTCCTCCTGGCCGACGGCATCGGGACCATCCTCACCGGCCTCTGCGGCGGCGTCGTCCAGAGCACACCCTACATCGGGCACCCCGCTTACAAGGATATGGGGGGGCGGGCCGGTTATACCCTGGCCACAGCCCTCTTTATCGGCTTAGGCGGCATGCTGGGCTACCTCTCCTTTTTTGTGGACCTGCTGCCCGAAGCGGCCGTCGCCCCCATCCTCATCTTTATCGGCCTTGAAATCACGGCCCAGGCCTTTGAGGTAACTCCCTCCCGTCATGCCCGGGCCGTGGCGATGGCCTTTCTCCCGGTGATCGCCAACCTCCTCTTCATCGAAATCGGGAATCTTCTCTCCAATGTAGGAAAAACGGCGGCCGATCTGACGGGAGATGCCGCCGTAACCTATCAGACGATCCTGATGCTGGGGAACGGATTTATCCTCTCCTCTCTCCTTTGGGGCGCTATTGCGGCCCGCATTATCGACAAAAAACTCAAAACAGCGGCCCTCTTCCTCGCCCTGGCCGGCTTCTGTTCCCTCTTCGGAATTATTCATTCCCCTCTGGCCAGCGGAGAGATCTTTCTCCCCTGGCGGATCGCATCCCGGGCCCCGCTCCACCTCTCTTGCGGCTATTTCCTTACGGCCGGTCTTCTCCTGTTGCTGAACCGCAGCTCACTCACTCCGGACGCATCGTAATTGCGATGAGGGCATCCGGACTGCCACTTGCCTTCTCTTCCGTTGAGAGACCAATCGTATTCGAGATACCGTGCAGTGTATTGTGCGGGAACGAGAATAGAAGAATCCTGAAGATCACTTCTTCTCTGTTCTATTTTTGTACCAATGGATGAGGCTCTTCTTCTCCCGGGTTGCCGGTTCCCCGGGGAGGTTTTCTCTCGGATCTTCGAGCTTCATTTCCCACCATGCCTTCGGGCTCCTCGTGCCGCAGGATGCACATTTATAGGGGTCATAGATTTTGATCCACGAGGGAGCATCCGGGGTGTGCACATAAACCCAGCCGGCACCCTGTTGACGGCTCTTGACATCCTCAACCCTTTCGGACAGGAAAGTTACGGCCTCATCCGCACCGGCCACAAAAAGGGACTCCATCCCTTTTTCCGGAGAATGAATATACCACGGGCCTACCGACTTGATTCGCTCGATTAACTTCTCAACGGGGTCCCACGAGAGCAGTCCTGTTAATGGTTTGGATATATTTGGCATGATCCCTCCCGTTTAT
>CAYQVN010000254.1:0-3330 GCA_964420895.1 uncultured Nitrospirota bacterium
ATCTCGTACCCCGCATCCTTCACCGCTTTTGCCATCTCATCAAGGCCGACCTTCGACGCATCATAGGTGATGACGGCCTCCTTCTTCTGCAGATCGATCTTTGCCCGGTCGACGCCGTCAAGATCTTCCAATGCGTCTCGAACGTGACGGACGCACATCTCACAGGTCATGCCGGTTACGGTTTTCCGGATGGTTTCCATCATTCTACCTCATGATTTGTTATCGGTCACGGCCCCCTTAGCTTCTTTGATCCTTTGTACTTCCTGCCGGATGGAGGCGGCCATCTGGTGGTTCGGGTACTGGGAGAGGAACTTTTCCCAGACGACGACTGCGCCGTTCAGGTCTTTGAGATCGTAGGCGAGGACCACACCGAGATTGGCCAGCCCGTTGGGATGGTCCGGCTGCAAATTGAGAGCTTTCCGATAGGCGTGCACAGCCTTTTCCGGTCTTCCCATCTTCCGGTAACAGGTCCCCAGATCGATCAGTACATCGGCATTTTCCGGGGTGATTGCAAGGGCCTGCGCGTAGGATTTTGCGGCGTCCAGGTAACGACGGGAATCCATGTAGCCGTTTCCCTGTTGGATCAGGGTCTGAACGTCATTTATGGTTTGGACGGGATTTTCCGCCGTGACCCCATGATGTTTTGACTGAGATTCTGATCCTTCCCTGGTGCAACCGTCCCCGATCAGGAAAATGCAAAGAAGCAGGGCAAAAAAAGTTACTTCCCTTCTGAAGTTCATCGTTCCCTCCCTCAAGGTTCAGTTTCTGTTATTCTCTTGAGCAGTATCAGGTGATCTCTCAGAGGGCATTGATGGCCTGCTGCAGAAGCTCCCTCACCTTGACGGCCTGCGATTGCAGTTCGCTGTTGTTGACAATGTCAATCATTTTCACAGGGTCGATTGCGGAAACCACTGTTTCCCCCTCTTCGTTTTCGTAGACGATTACATTGCAGGGGAGAAGGAGGCCGATCTCCCGCTCAGCTTTCAGTGTCTCATGGGCGATCGGAGGGTTACAGGCCCCGAGGATGATGTATTTCGGGAATTCCACATCGAGTTTCTTTTTCAGCGTTTCCTTGACGTTGATCTCCGTCAGTATGCCGAATCCCTGCTCCGCTAATGCCGCCTTGACCTTGGGAATGGCCTCCTCATAGGTGCAATCCAGTATTTTTCGGATTCCGTATTCGGTGGTTGCTTCCATTTGTTTTCTCCTTCGATGTGATGATTATGAATCATGTAAATTTTTCTTTCCTGACCTGTAATGTAACGAAAAAAGTGGGGAATATCAAGCGATTCTCTTCCTTGATGCTCTGACTCCCCCTGTGTTATGATGCGCATGTTTACGGGAGGAAGAATGAAAGAAGAGATGGATCCGGAAAAGATTTTTGGACCCGGCGGGACCTTGTCGCAGAGACTGCCGGGATATGAGTTTCGCGTCCAGCAGTTGAAGATGAGTGAGACGATCAACAATGGTTTCCGGACCGGCCGACACGTCCTGGTCGAGGCGGGCACCGGAACGGGAAAGACCCTCGCCTATCTGGTTCCGGCAGTCCTTTCCGGTCGGAAGGTTGTCATCTCCACCGGCACCAAGGCCCTTCAGGAGCAGCTTTTCTACAAGGATCTTCCTCTCCTCCGCGATCTCCTCGATAAACCCTTTCATGCCGCTTATATGAAAGGACGCAGCAATTATCTCTGCTGGAACCGTTATCAACAGTTCAAGGCCTTTCCCCTCTTTGTTGATCCCGGGGATGCAAAACAGTTTGCTGCCCTGAAGACCTGGGCGGGAAAGACAAAGACCGGTGACGTGGCGGAACTTTCCGGTTTGCAGGAGACAGCGCCCCTATGGAAGCAGGTCAACTCCCAGCGCGAGGCTTGTCAGGGAGGGAAATGCCCCGATCTGGACCGATGTTTTATCACGACCATGCGGCGCCAGGCCGCCCGTGCCGATCTGGTAATTGTGAATCACCATCTCTTTTTCGCGGATCTGAAGATCCGGAACAAGGGGTTAGGTGAGGTGATTCCCGACTATGATGCGGTGATCTTCGATGAGGCCCATCTGATCGAGGAGGTGGCCACCCACCACATGGGCCTTCAGGTCAGCAACTACCGTCTGGAGGAGTTGGTCCGTGACACACGGCAGGGACTCAAACGGATGGGTAAGGTCCGGGGAAGCAAGAAAATGGAAGGGTTCTGCGAAAAGGTGGAAGAGCAGACCAAAGAATTTTTCTCCACCTTTCTTCGCGGAGGCGAACGGTATCGGATGGTCCCGGAGAAAAGAACGGAAAAGCAGTTCTCCCGGGGAGAAGGACTGTTACACTCCCTGAAGGCGCTTCAAAAAGAACTGCGTCCTTTCACGGAGAAACAGGAAGATCTGGCCGCCTGCCGTCGGAGAAGTGAGGAGATCCATGAGGAGCTAAAGATCATTCTCGACGGTAGTGACTATCGGCAGGTCTACTGGTGTGAAATCCGTGGCAAAGGGGTCTTTCTTCACGCCTCACCCATTGATGTCTCGGAGGAACTGCAGCAGAAGATCTTCTCCCACGTCGATTCCGCAATTCTGACATCGGCTACCCTGACGACGGGCGGAAATTTTGATTTTATCAAGAGGCGATTGGGATTGAGTGATGCTGTGGAACAATCCCTTCCTTCGCCCTTTGATTACGCCGCTCAGGCTATTCTCTATCTGCCGCAGATGAAATGTGACCCCCAGGGAAATGATTTCGACCGGGAGGCGGCCGGGGAGATTGAAAAGATCCTTGGATTAACGCAGGGGCGCGCCTTTGTCCTCTTTACAAGCAAGCGCAATCTTGATGCCGTACATGCACTCTTGAAGGGGAAATTGAAATACCGGCTTCTGAAACAAGGGGAGGCTTCACGGGAAGAGTTGCTCCGTTCTTTTCGGGAGGACACTGCGTCGGTTCTCTTTGCCACCCGTTCTTTCTGGCAGGGGATTGATGTGCGGGGGGAGGCCCTATCCTGTGTGATTGTCGATAAACTTCCCTTTGCCGCGCCGCAAGACCCCGTCGTAGCAGCCCGGATTGAAGCAGTGCGAAAAGGGGGAGGTAATCCTTTCTTTGATTACCAACTTCCCGAGGCTGCGATTGCACTCAAACAGGGTTTCGGCCGTCTGATCCGAAGCCGGAATGACCATGGGGTTCTTTCCATTCTCGACAAGAGAATTTACACCAAGGCCTATGGGAAGTATTTCCTGAAGAGCCTGACGAAAACGCCTCTTACCAAGGAGTCTGGCGACATCGCCCGCTTCTTTGAACCTCACCCCTCCCCGACTCGTATCCAAAACACCTGCCTTGACGGAAAGGCCTGATTCTTTCTT
>CAYQVN010000255.1:0-3319 GCA_964420895.1 uncultured Nitrospirota bacterium
TCGGGATGGACGTCGCGATCAAATATTGAAATCTCACGGTCGGCCGACTCGAGGATTGACTCTCCCAGTTCCCGGATTTTCGCACGAATGGCAGGAAGTTGCTCTTCGGGGATATTGTCGTAGGAAACCTTCCGCTGCAGGAAGGCCTCGGCAGGGTCCGAAACCAGATTATGGTCGATGGAAGAAATGAGGTCGCGCACATCCGTCCCGAGGATATGAAGTTTTTCGACCTCCCCCTTTGAAGGGATATATCCTTTTGTCAGGAGACGAACCCGACCGTTGTCTCGCTCCACGACACCCACCCGGAGCAGTTCATCCAGGACGGCACGAGGGGGAACGTCACCGCTGTAGGCTTTAACCAACTGGGAGAAACTGTTCTTCCCCTCTTCAATCAGGAGGTCACGGGGGGTCTTTTTGGGAGTGAGATAGAGGGGGTCTTTCAGCCATCCGCTGATCACGCGTGCGGCGCGGTTGTAACGTTCAATGGAGGCGCGATCTTCCAGGGAGGAGATTCCCTGGACACGTTTTACTTCCTTGCGGGAAAGACCGGTCAGGATGGAGATGCGGGAAATCGACGGCTTCCTTCCTTCAATCGCAAAATCCCGGGAGGCGACATCCATGTAGGCCCATTTTGCCAGTTCTGCAAAGGAGGCATAGGGGATCCCGTTCCGCAATAAGACCCGCACCAAGGGCCGGAGTATCCGAATAATCGCCGACGAGATCGTCTGTTGAAGTTCATCCTTCATATTTGGGAATATTATCCCAAACGGAGGGAAAAGTCAAGGGAACTTCTTGATTTTTCACGCATCAGAGAAATATGGCAGAGTACAAACCGACCTTATGAAACCATTGAAAGAAAGGTGATTTCAGGATTACGATTACGATTATGAGTAGAACAAGAGTAGGAAGCAAATCCTTACTGCTCCCTGGTCCCTGTGCCCCGTTACCCGGCTTATTTCAGCAGATACCCCTCTTCAGGGTAAGCTTCGATATTATGTATGGCCAGATCGGGGCCTCTCAATTCATCTTCCTCAGGGAGACGGATTCCTACGGTGGCTTTCAGAATCCCGTAAATCATGAAACTGCACACCAGGGCCAACAGAAGAGCCATGACACTCCCCATGAACTGGCTCAGGAAGGTCACCCCCCCCATCCCCCAGAGGGTCTTGGAACCAAAGATGCCGGCGGCGATCCCACCCCAGGTCCCGACAAGACCATGGAGGGGCCAGACACCAAGGACATCGTCGATCTTCAACTTCTCTTGCTCGATGGTAAACATCTTCACGAAAATGACCGCCGCAATGATCCCAATCGCCAGGGCGCCGAGAGGATGGACGATATCACTGCCCGCACAGATTGCCACAAGACCTGCCAATGCGCCGTTATGGATAAAACCGGGATCCCCTTTGGAAACGAAGAGAGCGGCAAGGACACCGCCGACCATGGCAAAGAGGGAATTCACGGCGACGAGTCCCGAGATTCCGTTAATCGCCTGAGCGCTCATGACGTTGAAGCCGAACCAGCCGACACAGAGAATCCAGGAACCGAGGGCAAGAAAAGGAATATTGCTGATCGGGATAGGATGACTCTTCCCGTTTTTTCCATAACGTCCAAGACGGGGGCCTAAGAGCAGAACCGCCGGTAATGCAAGCCAGCCTCCCATGGAGTGAACAATCACCGACCCGGCATAGTCATGGAAGGGGAGTCCACCGATCTTTTCGATCCAGGCCTGGACACCGATCATCCCCTTTTCACCGACACCCATCCGCCCCCACATCAACCCTTCAAAGAAGGGATAGACCACAGCGGCAAAAACCCCGCCGGCAAAAAGCTGGGGCCAGAATTTAGCCCGCTCGGCGATCCCCCCTGAGATGATGGCCGGGATACAGGCAGCAAAGGTAAGGAGGAAAAAATAATGAACAAGATCGAATCCTTTCTCCGGCCCCATCAACTCAGCGGCAGGCTTCAAAAAACTCAGACCATAGGCAAGGGGGAAGCCGATGAGGAAATAGACAACTGTCGAGACCGACCAGTCGGAGAGGATCTTGACCAGGGCATTGACCTGACTCTTCTGCCGCACCGAACCGACCTCCAGAAAGGCAAAACCCGCATGCATGGCGAAAATCATCACGGCGCCTAACATCATAAAAAGGACGTCGTTGCTTTTCAGTAGTTCATTCATAAAATCTCCCTTTCTCCTTCCACTTGTGGCGAATGGGGCCGACAAATTCGTCAGCTCCCTGCAAAATTGTATTCTCCTTCTAAAACATGTATGAAGTTAGCAATTCGGGTGCCAACTTTTCCATTCTGAAAATCCCTCGGATGGGGAGGACTCAACCTATTGAATTAAATAGGTTATTACATCATCCGGTGGGAATGTGCTACCCATCTGCTCTGGCAGGGAAAGCCACAAAAAAAGGCAGTTGCCTAATTCTTAGCCAAGCACATCGTGAGAAAGGAGACTGAAAAAGAGACTCAACTTACGAAGCCGTCAAAGAAGGTTATCGAGGGAGACAAGAACCATCACAAAAAGTGCGAAGAGGTTTGTCGCACGGAAGGAAAGAGAGGCAAGGCAGTCCCCTTCCCGGGAAAGCAGCAGGGCAATTCCGCAGCCGCTTAACAGCACGGTCCCTAAAAGGTAGAGGGGGAGGACCCGGAGGGAGTCCGTCAGCCCGAAGAGTGGAAGCATGAGCCCCGCCACGGCCGTGGCCAAAAGCCAGATAGCCGTCATCCGGCGGAGTTGGAGGAAAGAAAAAAGGGAAGTCAATGCAGGAAAGCCCGCATCCTCATACTCCCTGCCATGATCAGCGATGAGGAGCCAGAAATGAGGCACCTGCCAGAGAAAGAAGAAGAAAAGAAGAGCCATGATTTTCGGCGGGAGCCCCGCCCCACCCCCGGCCACCCAGCCGATCAGGGGAGAAAACACCCCCACCAGTGCGCCGGGAATTGCAGCAAAAGCGGTCTTTCGCTTCAACATGGTATAGACGCCGTTGTACCAGAAAAGAGCCGAAAGGCCCAGGGCTAAGAGACGCGGCGAAGTACGGCCCAGAAGAAACAGTCCACCAAAGAGCAGAAGAAAGGCCACCACCAGGGCCGAGATCAGGGAAATTTTCTCTGCGGGGAGCGGTCGGGCAGCAGTCCGCGTCATTCGAGCATCGAGATGCCGCTCCTGCACCTGGTTTGCGGCCGAGGCACCGCAGGCAAGGAGGAAAACCGCCACGATCGGCCCCATCATCGAAAAGGAGATCTGCCCGGCCGCAAGAATCAACCCCGTCACGGCTGAAAAAGCGGCGAAGAGTGCAACCCGGATACGGGTGAG
>CAYQVN010000256.1:0-3226 GCA_964420895.1 uncultured Nitrospirota bacterium
CTTCCGCCAGGGCCGCTTTCAGGTTTTCTTCCGCCTGCCGCCAGGAAGGACAGCCATCAAAATAGAGTAGTTGAATCTTCATCGTTTCCTCTTTCGGTATGATTCCTCTTTTTATTCCCTTCGGAAACTGTAAGAACCAATCTTGCTCAACAAGGGCATCCAGAGAAGGTGTCGGAAAGTCAATTGCTCGAAATCCCGGTATTCTCTCAAGCCGATCGTCATCTCTTGATGCCCTTCATCCGGTTGGTCCCGGTAGGTCCCGAAGAGTCGATCCCACCAGGGAAGAAAAAACCCGAAGTTGCTGTTGATCTCCTTGACCTTCCAGGAGTGATGCACCCGATGCATGTCCGGGGTAACCACAAAGAGCCGGAGGATACGGTCCAGAGCCTTTGGGATCGCAACATTGCCGTGATTGAACTGAGAAGAGGAATTGAGAATGACCTCAAAGGCAACCATTCCCCACGGGCTCGCCCCTAACGCTGCCGCCACTGCCGCCTTGTAGATCATGGAGACAAAGATCTCGAAGGGATGGAACCGAAGACCGGTGGTGACATCGAAATCCGGATCACTGTGGTGGACACGATGGAGGCGCCAGAAGATCGGCAGGGCATGGGACATCACGTGTTGCAGGTAGATGGCCATATCCAGAACAACAACGGTGATCAGGAAGGAAGCAGCGGCCGGCAGTTGTATGGCATTAAGCAGACCCCATCCGTGCGCTTTCGCATAGATCGCCGTAGTCACGGCAGCGCCCCCGATTGTGATCCTGACGAAAACCATATCCAACACCGTGATCGAAAGGTTGGTGACCCACCTCCGACCTTTGGGCTGCGACAGAACCCGTCGAGGCCGAAAGATTTCCCAGACTGCCATTGCGATCAAGACTCCTGAAAACATAGCAAGTCGGATCAGCGCTTCGTATGCCACCATCCTGCCTCCATAACACGTGATATTAAACGGCCTTTATCCCGGTCTTTCAGTAGACCACGATCCTGTCCGCACTTTCGAAAAGATGAAGCATCTCCTTGAAGGGCACGGGTTTGAAGAACTTTGCAGAGATCTTCGACAGATCGCCGAATGACTCCGAGATGCCGGCAACCACGAGCATGCCGCCATTGATGTAAAATTGGGCGCCCTGATCGTGCAAAAGAGTCAGGTACGCTCCGTAGGTGGCCGGGACCTTGTCGATCCCGATCCCGAACTGTCTTGCAATCTCCTGCCGCAGACTCTCCGGAAGCTTGTACCCTTCCAAATCATCCTTGCCGGTCCAGCCCTGTTTATAGGTATTGACGGCCGAGGCGTCGATCAGGACCGAGACCTTCTTCCCCTCCCGCAGGGCCCCCCAGATCACGTTGTAGGCCACACAGATCTGGGCGTCGTCCTTGGCAAGGTCGGTCTTGAGATGAAAGAGAACGCTGCCACCCTCAGCGGCCGAGACCTGCAAAGAGACCGCAACGAACACAACAGAAATCCATATCGCACATAGTGCCGGCATGATCTTTTTCATGATCCTTCCTCCTGATCCAGGGCCTCCAGTATGGGACAGACCATTCCGTTCCCCTCTTCGCAGGAACGGATCAGCTGCGTGAGGGCAGACCGGATAGACGAAAGGTCCCCGATCTTCTCTTCGATCAAGTCGACCTTACGAAGGGCCGCACTTCTCACATCATTGCAGCTTGCCCCCTCTTCGCGGAAGTCGAGCAGTTCCCGGATTTCATCGAGGGAAAACCCGAGGCCCTGTGCCCGCTTGATAAACCTGAGAGTCCACACATCCTCGGGAGTAAAGACCCGGTAACCGGATGCAAGCCGTTTCCCCCGGGGCAACATCCCGATCTTCTGGTAATAGCGGATCGTATCGGCCGAGACCCCGGCCCCTTTCGCCGCCTTTCCGATGGTCCATTCTTCCATAAAAGCCCCCTTTTGCTTTCCTGATCATACCTTACACCCTGGAGTCAGGTCCAATGTCAAGGAGAAATTTCCCAGGACTTCCTCCAATTTTGCAGGCGTGGAGAACCAAAGTCAAAATCAAGGAATACTGACCGATATTGAAAAAACTGGCCGAAGGAGAAACAACTATTCCGGGATCCAGAGCCCCCCATGGACGGGGAGAACGGCGCCGGTGATGTAGGAGGCGGCGCTTGATGTGAGAAAGTAGATCGCCTCGGCGATATCGTCGGGGGTGCCGAATTCTTTCTGCGGCACCAGCTTCCGCCAGGTCTCCCGGACCGATTCAGGGTAACGGCCGTAGTCGTCGGTCTCGATCAGACCGGGGTTGACGGCATTCACCCGGATGTTGTACTTCGCCTCGGAGCGGGCGAACATCTTCGTCATCAGCAGCACACCCGATTTGGCAATCCCGTAGGCCGGGGAGTTGGGCAGCCCGCCGGGGGCGATCTCCCCGTGGAGGCAGCCGATATTGACAATGCTTCCTCTTTTTCTTTCCCGCATCGATGCAAGGGCATACTTGGTGCAGTAGAAGGCCGAGCCGAGGTTCGACCGGATCATCCCGTCCCACTCCTCAGGCGTGGTCTCGAAAAGGGGCTTGACCAGCATGGGGCCGGCGTTGTTGACCAGGATGTCGATCCGCCCGAAATCCTTCCGGACATCCTCGATGAGCCCCCTCGCTTCTTCCGGATTTGAGACATCTGCCTGGTAGGCACGGACATCAGAGGTATGCTGCCGGATCTCCTCCAGGGCCTTTTCCGCCTTCTCTCGATTCGACCGGTAGTTGAGGGCAACCATCGCCCCCCCTTCCGCAAAACGACGGGCCACGGCACGTCCGACACCCCGGGTACTTGCCGTTACCAGCACCACCTTCTTCGATTCCATTGCGACCTCCCGTGTCTTATGATAGGAAGAATATCTCCGTCTTCGATAAGATGCAAATCACACTTTGACAACTTGAGCCAGGTCGTACAGATCATACGCCATGCGTTCTATAGATCAATATAGAATTAGCGAAGTCTGACCCCATTTCTGTGCTTGACATATCATAATAAGCATATATACTAAATAGTATGTGGGAGATCTATGAACATCACCGGGCTGCAAAACTACTGGACAAATTGCCCGTGCCTGTTCTGAAACATTATGAAAAATGGAAAGACATCGTAAGGATTTCCGGTCCTGCAGGCTTACGGGTAATCAAAGGGTTCCATGATGAGGCCCTGCGCGGTGAATGGAAAGGTTTCCGATCCTCGCGGCTCGGCAATCAGTACCGCATCAT
>CAYQVN010000257.1:0-3181 GCA_964420895.1 uncultured Nitrospirota bacterium
CCACGTTCCTCATGGTATCCAGGCAGTTGCCGCCCTTCGACCTCGCCCGGACCGTACTGCCCCAGCACCAGGGCCTCCCCGATTCTGTCCAGATCGAAGGGACGGATGGATCGAAAGACCTTGGTCTTCTCGTCCCGCACCCGGTCGGCATTGAAATAGGTGGGGGGTTCCATGGCCGTCAGGGCCAAAAGCTGCATCATATGATTCTGGAACATATCCCGCAAAACCCCGGCCCCTTCGTAATAGCCTGCACGGTTTTCCACCCCCAGGGTCTCCACCGCCGTAATCTGGACATGATCGATATACCGACGGTTCCAGACCGGCTCAAAGATCGAGTTCATGAAGCGGAAGATCAGGATATTCTGGACCGTTTCCTTCCCGAGGTAATGATCGATCCTGAAGATCTGGTCTTCCTGAAAATAGTGATGAAGGTGGGCATTCAATTCTTGTGCACTGGCAAGGTCCCGTCCGAAGGGCTTCTCGATAATAATCCGGGCATACCCCTGCTCCTGACGGGCCAGACCGGATTCACCAAGTTGTTCCGCAATCGTTTCATAGAGCGTGGGAGGAACAGCCAAATAAAAGATCCTGTTCCGGCCGGTAGAGAGTTCATCTTCCTTTTCTTCGATCCTTTTGAACAATTCGCGGTAGGAAACGGAATCCTTGTAGTCGAGAGGATGGTAAAAAATTCTCTGTGCAAATGCAGACCAGATCTTCTCGTTAAAGACCTCAGGGTGGGCCGACTGCGTCCCCTCTTTCAGTGCATCCCGGAAGGCATTATCGGTCATCGGGGTTCGAGCGGTACCGAGGATGAAAAAAGTGGGGGGGAGAAAATCGTTTTGATAGAGATAGTAGAGTGCGGGAATCAGCTTTCTCCCGGTGAGATCACCGGAAGCGCCGAAGATGACCAGGGCACAGGGATCAGGGAGTTCTACTGCCGGACAACCGTCCAGGACAGCCGGCTCATGGTCGATACGGACCCCCGCTTTCAGGTCCGGATGTTCTCCCGCTCCATCGGTCATGGGACTCACCTTTTGATCCTCTTTATCCTGGCGGGATCCAAGACCCCTTCAGGAAAGAAGGCTTTTCGCCTGGGCCACAACATTTTCCGTTGAAAAACCGAGTTTTTCCATGACCACCTTCCCCGGAGCCGATGCGCCGAAACGGTCCAGGCCAACGACCTTCCCATCCAGACCGACAAAACGGTGCCAGCCGACGGGTGAAGCCGCCTCAATGGCAAGGCGTTTCTTCACGGACGATGGAAGGACCTCCTCCCGGTAGGCATCGGATTGCTGCTCGAAGAGTTCCCACGAAGGGAACGCAACGACCCGGACACGTCGTTTTTCCTCACGGAGTGTCTCTGCCGCCGCAAGGGCGATTTCCACTTCGGAACCGGTGGCCAGCAAGATCAGTTCCGGTTGACCACCGGAATCATCGGAGAGAACATAACCACCTCGTTTCAGACCACCGGAGGAGGTATATCGGCCTCGGTCGATGACGGGAAGTTTCTGGCGGGTCAGGATCAGCGCCACCGGCCCACCTCGATGGGTCAGGGCTGTCTTCCATGCCTCAGCCGTCTCGTTGGCATCGGCCGGCCGAATCACCGTAAGATTCGGAATGGCACGCAGTCCGGCAAGCTGTTCTACCGGCTGATGGGTCGGACCGTCTTCTCCCAACCCGATGGAGTCATGGGTAAAGACATAGATCACATGCTGTTCCATGAGTGCGGCTAACCGGATGGCCGGTTTCATGTAATCGGAAAAGATCAGGAAGGTGCCGCCGTAAGGGGTCAGACCGCTCAAGGCCATTCCGTTTAAAACCGCCCCCATGGCATGTTCCCGTACACCGAAATGGATGTTCCGTGCCGGCTCTCCCCGTTGAAACTCTCCCAGGCCATTGAGGAAGGTATTATTGGAGGGGGCCAGATCGGCGGACCCACCGATCAGGCAGGGGAATTTTCCGGCCACGGCATTTAAGACCTTGCCCGAGGCACTCCGCGTCGCCATCGGCCCATCTTCAGGCGCAAAGGAAGGGATCGCCTCTTCCCAGCCTGCGGGAAGTCCGCCCGACTGCATCAGACCCCATTGGGCATAGAGATCTGGATGTTTCTCTCCATAGTCCTTCAAGAGTCGATTCCACTCTCCCTCGGCTTTCGCCCCTCGCTCCCTGGCCTGACGGAGATGGGAGAGGGCCTCCTCGGGGACAAAAAAGGAAGGTTCCAGAGGCCATCCCAGGTTTTCCTTGGTCAGCTTCAACTCCTCTGCACCGAGGGGGGCGCCATGAACACCCGCCGTATCATGCTTGTTGGGACTGCCGAAGCCGATATGGGTCCGGGCAACGATCAGCGAAGGCCTACTGGTCTCAGCTCGAGCGGCACGGAGGGCCGTCTCGATCTCATCCGGATTGTTCCCCTCCACATGCTGGACGTGCCAGTGGTAGGCCTCGAAACGTTTGCCCACATCCTCCGTAAAGGCGATATCCGTTGAACCTTCGATGGAGATCTGATTGGCGGAATAGAGATAGATTAACTTTCCCAGTCCCAGATGACCGGCCATGGAGGCCGCTTCGGAAGAGATCCCCTCCATCAGGTCGCCGTCACTGACGATGGCATAGGTGAAATGATCCACCAGATGAAAACCCGGCCGGTTGAAATAGGAGGCGAGATAGGCCTCAGCCATGGCCATGCCGACACCGGTGGCGAAGCCCTGCCCCAGGGGGCCTGTGGTCATCTCGATCCCGTGTGCAGGACAATATTCCGGATGGCCCGCCGTAGGACTTTCCCACTGGCGGAACTGTTTCAGATCATCCAGACTCAGGGGATAACCGGTCAAATGGAGCAGTGAATAGAGGAGCATGGAGCCGTGCCCCGCAGAGAGGACGAAACGGTCGCGGTTCGGCCAGAGGGGATTGTCCGGATTGTGCTTCAGAAAGCGGTCCCAGAGGACGTAGGCCATGGGGGCATCGCCCATGGGCATCCCCGGATGACCGGAATTTGCCTTTTCCACCCCTTCCACCGCTACCATCCGGATCGTATTGACACAGAGTTGATCCATCTTTGCCTGTTCCATTTTCCTCCCCCTTGCATCCTGTTTGGAGACTCTATGAATCGTTTCAGAAGAACCTGTAGTTTATGGAAGGGATATATATACTACCAGACCGGATTTTACAAGAAAAGAATCCC
>CAYQVN010000258.1:0-3177 GCA_964420895.1 uncultured Nitrospirota bacterium
TTTATGTAGATACAGTCAAAGGAATAAAGGCATTTCGACAGGATGAACAGGATAAGATCGGATAAAGTTGAAGCAAAGGGAAACAGGCTTTGGGTTTTATAATCCTGTAGATCCTGTAAATCCTGTCAAAAGGTTTGTGGGGTTTTATGATTGAGTATCGAAATGTCAGCAAAGCCTTCGGCGACCTCGTGGTCCTCGATGATGTCTCATGCCGGATTCCCGAGGGAAAGATCACCATGATCATCGGGCCGTCGGGGACGGGCAAGAGCATCTTTATCAAGCTCCTCGTTGGTCTGATGAAGCCCGACGCAGGCGAGGTAATCGTCGACGGTGAGGTGATCTCGAAGATGCCCTCCGGGGAGCTCTACGAATTCCGGAAGAAGTTCGGCGTCCTCTTTCAGAACGGGGCCCTTTTCGATTCCATGTCCGTCGGGGATAATGTGGCCTTTCCCCTGCGGGAGCATACAAATCTACCGGAGGAAGAGATCTGTGAGATCGTTGCGGAGAAACTGGCCGCCGTGGGAATGGCCAATTCCGACTGCCGGTGGCCTTCGGAACTTTCCGGAGGGCAGCGGAACCGGGTGGGGCTGGCCCGGGCGATCGCCCTGGAGCCGCACATCGTCGTTTTCGATGAGCCCTCGTCGGGACTCGACCCCGTAACGGCCGATTCGATCGACAACCTGATCTTGGAGATGCAGCAACGATCGAAATGCACCTTCATTGTCGTGAGTCATGACATCGAAAGCACCTTCAAGATCGCCGACTATATCGGGATGCTCTGGGGGGGGGAACTGGTGGCCTTTGGAACGAAGGAGGAGATTCGCACGATGGACAATGACGTGGTGCGCCAGTTTTTCAGCCGCAGTTCCGAAGGGCCGATCCAGATTGTTCCGCCCGTCTGCGAACCATAAGAAAGATTAAAAGACTTCTCGACAGGATCAACAGGATAAGATCGGATAAAGTCGAAGCAAAGGCAAAGAGGGGGAAAGGGTTTGGTTTTACAATCCTGTGAATCCTGTAAATCCTGTCAAAAAGGTTTTTCATGAGGTAAGATTGTAAGGATCCATTCAGCCAAAGGCCATCAATGCTGACAGCCTGAAAAGAGAGGAACCTATGGGCCAGAATCGTTTTGTCATACTCGGTATGTTTGTCATTCTTGCCATGGCGATGTTTTTCTACCTCGCCTTTAAAGTGGAGTCCTTTTCTCTTCAGCGAGGGCGTGAGGTGACCGTTGTCTTCAATGATGCCACGGGGCTGAAAAAAGGGGGGGATGTGAAGATCAAGGGGGTGAACTTCGGAAGGATCACCTCTCTGACCTATGGGGAAAATAAGGCGAAGGTCACGATCCGTCTGTCAGGCGATGTGGAGGTCCCACGCGATGTGGAGGCAAAGATCCGCCCTGAAAGTCTGCTGGGGGAAAATTTTCTGGAATTGCTGATTCCGGAGGGAAGTCAAGCCGGTCCCTTGCAGGACGGCGATGTGATTACGAAGGCGACCAAGGCGATTGACATGAATCAGTTCGTCGATAAGGTCGGACATTTTATTGACCGCTTTGAAGAGGCCGGATTTGCAGAGAATCTGAACCAGGTCGTGAAGACCCTCGCCGACAACAGCGGGAAGATGGAATCAATGATCGGCAATTTGGATCAACTGGCCCTGGATGCGAAGGAGTTGATCTCCGACAACAAAGAATCGCTGAACCGGACCATCGACAACCTGGAACGGATCAGTGTCGCCTTCGGCAAGAATGCCCCGACGACGGCGAAGGACCTGAACCGGGTTTTGGCCCGTTTGGAAAAACTGACGGCCGACCTGGAGGAAAAATCGCCCGATCTGGCGGAGGATCTCGGGGCGACGATGAAGAATCTCTCCGCTGTTTCGGAAAAACTTCCCGACACACTGGATGATTTTATGGATCTTTCGGGGCGTCTCAAGGCCTCCCTCAACCATGTGGACCAGTTCTTTGTAGAGGACGTACCCGACATCAAGGAGATCATGGAAAATCGGGGGATTAAGGCGCGGGTCAGGATCTGGTAGGGAAGTGGCCCTATTCGGATTGAATTCGTCCATATTTTGTGATAAACATATATAGAATACCGAATATTCTTTTAAGGACAGGAAAATCTTATGGTCAAAGAATTTATCCCCAAATGGATCGCCTGGGAGACGACACAGCGGTGCAATCTCCATTGTGTCCACTGTCGCTGCTCCTCTGATCTTACGGCTTCGGAAGGCGATTTTACCACGGAAGAAGGGAAGCAGTTGATTGATGACATTGTGGAATACTGCAGCCCCGTCCTCGTCCTTTCCGGCGGGGAGCCCCTCCTCAGAAAAGACATCTTTGAGCTGGCCGCTTACGGGACGGAAAAGGGGCTTCGCATGTGTATGGCCACGAACGGGATCCTCGTCGATGATGCTGTCTGCGAAAAGATGAAGGCCTCGGGGATCCGGATTGTCTCATTGAGCCTGGACGGTTCGACGGCGGAGATCCACGACAATTTCCGGGACTGCAAAGGCTCCTTCGAAGGGATCCTCCGTGGGGCGAGGACCCTGAAGAAGCACGGCATCGAGTTTATCATCAATTCCTCCTTTACCAAGCGGAACCAGGCCGATATCCCCAATGTCTTCCGTCTGGCCAAGGACCTGGGGGCCACGGCCTGGTACATGTTCATGATCGTTCCCACCGGCCGGGGCGAGGAAATTACCGCCGAGCTGATCTCCAAGGAGGATTACGAAGATATCTTGAAGTGGCATTACGAACAGGAGAAAGGCGAAAAGGACCTGCTCATGCGTCCCACCTGTGCCCCCCACTACTACCGCCTGGTACCGCAACTGGCCAAGGAAGAGGGGATTCCCTTTGAGCGGCGAAGCCTGAAATTCTCCACCGGCGGCGGTAAGGGATGTATTGCGGCGCAGTCGATCTGCCTGATCGACTGTTTCGGCGAGGTGAAGCCCTGCAGCTACTTCCCCAAGTCAGCCGGCAACGTAAAGAAAAAGAAGTTCCAGGAAATCTGGGAGACGTCGGAACTGTTCCAGGACCTGCGGGACTTCAAGAAGTACAAGGGAAAATGCGGTTCCTGTGAATATATTAATGTCTGCGGCGGTTGCCGCGCACGGGCCGATGCGATTCATGAGGATTATCTTGCGGAAGAGCCCTTCTGCAACTATATTCCGATC
>CAYQVN010000259.1:0-3166 GCA_964420895.1 uncultured Nitrospirota bacterium
GCGATCATGTTCAGCGTCCCGAAGATCGGGACCACATCAGCGACCATCCTGCCCTGGATCAGATGAGAGAGGGCTGCCACCATATGAAAGCAGGGTGCCCGGACGCGGACCCGAGCGGGAATCCCTGTTCCGTCGCTGACGATATAGAAGCCGAGTTCCCCGTTCCCTCCTTCCACAGGGAGGTAGGACTCCCCTGCGGGAGGCCGGATACCGTGACCGTCCATGATCAGTTTGAAATGGTTCATCAACCCTTCGATGCTGTTATAGACCTCCGACTTGGGGGGCAAGGTCATCCGCTTGTCATCCAGATTGATCGGACCCTCAGGAAGGTTTCTGAGGGCCTGCTCGACGATCCGAATACTCTGTTCCATCTCAGCGATCCGGACCAGGTAGCGGTCGAAGTTGTCCCCTGCCGTCCCCAGGGGGACCTCAAAATCGAGCCGGTCATAGACGAGATAGGGCGCATTCTTCCGGACATCATAGGAGACACCGGAGGCGCGAAGACAGGGGCCGGTAAACCCGAAAGAGATCGCATCTTCCGCCGGGATCACACCAACACCCCGCATCCGGTCATAGAAGATCCGGTTCCGGGTCAACAGCCGATCGCATTCGTCAATATCCTTCCGGATCTTCCGGAAGGCGGCACGGCATTTATCGTCGAAACCGGGGGGCAGATCTCCGCGGAGTCCGCCGATCCGCGTGTAGGAGGTGGTCAGTCGCGCCCCGGTGACATCCTCGATCAGTTCATAGAGATATTCTCGGGACTTCATCAGATACAGAAAAACGGTGAAGGCGCCCAGTTCCATGGCAAAGGCGCCGATACAGGTCAGATGATCAACAATCCGGGAGATCTCCGACATGATGACCCGGATGTACTGGCATCGTTCCGGGGTTGTGACGCCGAAGAGCTTTTCCACCGCCAGGGCGTAGCCGACGTTATTGATCAATGGAGAAACATAGTTCAGCCGATCCGTATAGGGGATGACCCCTGTATAGGAATGGGTTTCGGCTTCTTTTTCGAAACAGCGGTGCATGTAACCGATCTCGACATCGGAGGCGAGGATCGTCTCTCCCTTCAAGGCCGCCATGACACGAACCACGCCGTGCATAGCGGGATGAGAAGGTCCCATGTTGAGGTACATGATCTCTTCCCGCGCCCCCGGCTCCCCTTCCTCCAAAGCATCGACATCGAACCTCAACCGCTCCTGCAGGGACGGTTCCTGTTCAAAGGCCGTTGCCAATGTACTTCCGGGTCCCACCCGGGGTTGTCTGCGATCTTTGGGATAATCCTTGCGGAGGGGGTGCCCCTCGAATCCGGGATACATGAGAATGCGGCGTAGATCAGGATGACCGTCAAAGATCACGCCGAACATATCCCAGGCCTCTCGTTCCAGCCAGTCGGCACTTCGGTATTCCTCTGTCAAGGTCGGAAGATAGGGGTCCGATGCTTCCACAGGGACCTTCACCCGGAGACGTTCTCCAAGGTCGAGTGCAAAGAGATGGTAGACCGCTTCAAAGCGTGGCGTATTCTCTACCCCGCCATCACAGATCGTCAGATCCATAAGGAATTCATATTTCTTCTCTCGACGAAGAAAACGAATCAACCCCGGCAGGACCTCACGGGGTATGACAACGGTCGTATCCCCCAGACGGTCGTGGGTCGCAAGAATCCGGTCTGAAAACTGCTCTGAAATTTCATCAATCAACGTCATAGAGTTCCGCAGGAGCATCGACGAATAGGAAGTGGTCCGGCGCCCCGGACATCAATATTTCTGTTTCTCGTTCCGGATCTTTTCCTGTAATTTAATCAGACCGTCCAGAACGGCTTCGGGACGGGGAGGACAACCGGCCACATAGATATCGACAGGGATGATCGTATCGATCCCCTGAACCGTTCCGTAATTGTCATAAAATCCTCCGGAGGTGGCACAGACCCCGAAGGAGAAGACCCACTTGGGACTACACATCTGATCATAGACCTGCCGGAGGACCGGGGCAAGCTTGTGACTGATGGTCCCGACGACCATGAGGAGATCGGCCTGGCGGGGCGACCAGCGGGGAAGCCCCGCACCGAAACGGTCGATATCGTAGTGGGAGCAGGCCACGGACATGTACTCCATGGAGCAACAGGCCGTGGCAAAGGGATATTGGAAGAGGGAATACTTTCGCGCCCAGCCGATCGCAGCGTCGAGGCGGGTGGTGAGGGCTTCCTTACCCACCAGTTTCTCTATTCCCATTCGAGGCCTCCCTTTCGCCAGGCATAGACAAGACCGAGGGTGAGAATCCCGAGAAAGATGACCACTTCCACGAAACCGAAAACACCGAGCTTCCGGAAGAGAACGGCCCAGGGATAGAGAAAGACCACCTCAATATCGAAGAGGATAAAGATCATGGCAATGATGTAGAAACGGATGGCGAGTGGGCCGCGATAGGGCGTCGCCGCAGGGATGCCGCTCTCAAAGGGTTCTGCCTTGGCATCGGTCATCTCCCGGGGACCGATGACCCGGGACAGATAGAGAATCAGGGAGGCCAGAGCCCCGACGATCAGCAACAACAGGAGAATGGGGAGATAGGCCCCCGGCATGGTTCCCCCTTTCCGGATGAATCAGGGTTCGTCAACCAACCGCTTTTACAGGAGATACGAATTAATGATCGTGATCATGGTCGTGTTCCCTGACCTGTATCCCTGCTGCGGTCTTGAGTTCCCGGACCTTGTCTTCCGGTTCTCCCTTTTTCTTGAAATAATCGGTCAGGGCCGATTCCAGCGCTTCTTCGGCAAGGACGGAACAGTGCATCTTGACGGCGGGAAGTCCCCCTAAGGCCTCGGCAACGACATTATTGGTGATCTTGATGGCCTCTTCGATCGTCTTTCCTTTTACCATCTCCGTGGCCATACTGCTCGTGGCAATGGCGGCGCCGCAGCCGAAGGTCTTGAACTTGGCATCCTCAATGACCCCCTCGTTGATCTTGAGATAAATCCGCATCACATCACCGCAGCTCGGGTTGCCGACTTCTCCCACACCGGAGGCATCGTCGATTTCCCCGACATTTCGGGGGTTCATGAAGTGATCCATCACCTTTTCGCTATATTCCATAAAATTGCTCCTTTCTGCAAAATAAACAGCTTGTGAACTGAGTGTAACCAAAAAGGGGCGTTCCTGTCAAT
>CAYQVN010000260.1:0-3161 GCA_964420895.1 uncultured Nitrospirota bacterium
TGTTGCCGGCAAAACCCTCGAATGCCCACCCTCCGGTTGATTCGTATTGATGAGCGTTTTTCTGCATCACGCCAAGCAGTTTCCTTTCTCCCTCCTGGATGGCCTTGTCTTGTTCAGAATATGCCAGAAGATCAAAAACCAAAACTGCGCCGTCAGGATAGATTCCGCTATTCAATCCCTTAAGAGCCTGTGGATTTGCGTAAACATGATGGATGCCCTGAAAGGGGTTTTCCAGGGGGTGTCCCGGCTCAATCAACATAGTTTTGACATGAAACCAGTTCCGGTATCCTTCAGGATAAGGGACATTCCCTCCATCGGCGTACCCGGCCGTTGAAAAGGCAAGAATCAGCCCCATTATTAGTATGGAAATTATTGCTTTCATGAAGGTATCTCCTTAAAACTTACCCCTCCTCCTCTGGTCCTCTGCGATCCATGTTTCTGGAACGACTTATTTTAACCATACGGATAAAGTCGTCCTTTGACTTCGTTTAACTGTTCCACCAGTACGGCGTTCTTCTTTCCGTCTTCCAGGATGTATCGCAGGAGATGACTCGTGATATAGTGGGGGTGGCTCCTCAGGGCGGTCCGTGCCAATTTGTCGGTCTTTTTCTGAATGTCAAGATGAACATTGAGGAGTTCCGTCAATTCTCCCAATTCCTCCGGGGTTACCGTGACGGTGCAGTCGAAACAATCCAGGATCGACTGCAGGATCTCTTCATGTTTTATTGCGTCCTCTTGGATGGCCTTTGTCACAATCTGGACAAAATAGCTGTCCGTTCGTTTGTGCAGTTCCTCTGCCCCGCGCTGTAATTCTCCCTGCCTTTCCTTCCATTGTCCAATCAATTCCGGCAAATCTTCTTTTTTTTTCATTCTGGCATGTGGGCTCATTTTCTTACCTCCTTTCATCCATGTGATGGAGTGTAGGTTTGTATTCTATCTCAAAAAGCACATTTCTTTGTGACATAGATCACACTTGATGAACTCTTCCGCCGGTTTTCACAAAGAAATCCTGATCTGTGATTTAGGTCACAAAGAAATATATTTCGATATGGCAATATTTGAATGGACAATGGTCTATCTCTTTTATTGTGAAATCATGATAAGCAGTTTTGCATGCGGCGCCGATTGCATCCGTTAAGTTCAGAAGGAAGGGGTGAATGATGTCTGAAATCAAAGAGTCTGAAGAGATTCAAACGCCGTTACTGGACGAACTCGAGAAGGGCCCATGGCCGAGTTTCGTAACGGACTTGAAAGAATGGTCCAGAAAGAAGCCGGTCGTAAAGCAGCTGCTGGGTCAATTGGAGGATTCTTACGAGACGCGCATCGACCACTGGCTCGGGACAGTGATCAATCTCGACGGATACGGCGGCGGGGTGATCGGCCGATACTCGGATGTGGTGGATAAATTCCCGGCCATGGCCCGGTTCAACACCATCCGGATTCTTGAGCCCTCGGCCTGGGTCTATTCCACGGAAGCCCTTCGGGAACTCTGTGACATCAGCGAGAAGCACAGTGCCGGGATCCTCCAGTTCCACGGCATGACCGGCGATATACTGATGCTCGGCTCCGATAACGAGCAGACCTTTGAAGCCGGAGAGGAACTCCTGGAGAAGGGATGGGACCTCGGCGGATCGGGCGCCGCCCTGCGGACCCTGGCCTGCTGCGTCGGTCCTGCCCGGTGCGAGATGTCCTGCTTTGATACCTTGGGTCTTACCAAGTATATTACTGACACCTTCATCAGTGAACTCCATCGTCCCGAATTTCCCTACAAATACAAATTCAAACTCTCCGGTTGTGCCAACGACTGCGCTTGCTCCATGCAGCGGTCGGATATGCCGATCATCGGGACCTGGCGCGATAAGATCCAGGTGGACCAGGACGAAGTGGCCAAGTTCCTCGACAAACGAGGCGAAAAGTCCGTGATCAACACGGTGATCAACCGTTGTCCCACGCAGTGTATGACCCTTAAGGACCGCAGGATCGAGATCGACGATGCCAATTGTGTCCATTGCATGCACTGCATCAACGTCATGCACCGGGCCTTGGCCATCGGCCGTGACCGGGGAGTGACGATCCTCATCGGGGGAAAGCGGAGTCTGAAGATCGGCGATACCATGAGTTCGGTCCTGGTTCCCTTTATGAAGATGGAGACCGAGAAGGATTGGGAAAAACTGACCGACCTGGTTCGGAGGATCTGGGACTTCTGGGGCGAACATGGGATGGAACATGAACGGGTCGGAGAATTTATCGACCGGGTCGGACTGGGGACCTTCCTCGATGGGATCGGCGTGGAACCGGATCCGCAGATGGTGAATCAGCCGCGCAGCAATCCTTATATAAAATTTGAAGAGTACACGCGGCCGAAGATGGCGGGGGAAGAGAAGAAAAGCCCGACCGTTGTGGACAAGGAACAAGAAGATTAGGATGGCTTTCGGGAGGATCAAAGATGACGACGAAGAAAAAGATGGCTCCCCGGGATAACGGAGCGCCCGATTTTAAGAAATTTTTACATCCCCTCATGGCCAAGAACTACGGCAAGTGGAAGTATCATGAAATTCTTCGTCCTGGCGTGCTGGTCTATGTGGCGGAGAGCGGGGACGCCCTCTATACGGTCCGGGTCGGTTCGCCCCGCACCATGAGCGTGGACACGGTACGGAAGATCTGTACCATTGCGGACAAGTACTGCCAGGGTCATCTTCGCTTCACCAGTCGGTGCAACATCGAGTTTCTCCTGGCGAAGGAGGAGGATATCGATCCGCTGATTCAGGAGGTCCACGATGTCCTCGGTTTTCCCGTGGGCGGGACCGGACCCTCCATCTCTAATATTATCCATACCCAGGGTTGGCTGCACTGCAACCTCCCGGGCACCGATGCCGCCGGTGCCGTCAAGGCCCTCATGGATACCCTCTTTGAAGATTTCGTGAACGAGCGCCTGCCCCAGCGCGTCAAGATCTCCACCTCCTGCTGCCAGATCAACTGCGGTGGCCAGTCGGATATCGCCATCAATCTCCAGCACCACAAACCGCCCAAGATCCATCACGACAAGATGCAGATCTGTGAACACCCCAAGGTGGTCGCCATCTGTCCCGTTGCGGCGATCCGGCCCCGCAAGGTGGAGGGCCGGGATTCCCTGGAGGTGATCGAAGAAAAATGCATGTACT
>CAYQVN010000261.1:0-3148 GCA_964420895.1 uncultured Nitrospirota bacterium
GAAACCCTTTAACTCGATTTAAACATTGATTTTTCATCAACTTTGTATTATTTTTAATTGGATATAATCCTCCTGAAAGGAACCCATTTAATATGATGCTCAAGATTGCTCTTGCCGCCTATCTGTTGTCAACGATTTTCTGTCTTTTTTATTTTGTATCCCCCAAAAAGTCGCTGGGAAGGGCCTATCTGATCAGCGCTGTCGCTGGTTTTTTCTTCCACACCTGGGCCATTATCTCCAACTATCAGGCAGCAGGCCACATCCCGGTCACCAGTTTCAGGGAGGGGATGTCCTTTTTCTCCTGGACGATTATCCTCGTCTTCCTGATCATAGAGTACCGTTACAAGATCCTGATCTTAGGCTCTTTTATCATCCCTCTGGCCTTTATCGCCCTGCTCTACCCGGCGCTGGCCGGTCATGAAATCAAGGCCTTGACGCCGCTGTTGCAGAGTTCCTGGCTGGGGGTCCATGTGACCCTTGCCTTTCTCGGTGACGCCTCCTTTGCATTGGCCTCCGCCCTGAGCATCATGTATCTCCTGCAGGAGCGTCAGTTGAAGTCTCACAAGTTCGGCGCCACTTTCCGCAAGCTTCCTTCGCTGGAGGTTCTCGATTCGATCAACCACAGGATTATTACGATCGGTTTTCTCCTCCTCACCTTGGGCATCATTTCCGGTGCACTGTGGGCCCGGACGACCCTGGGAAGTTATATCCAGGGAGACCCCCGGGAGATCTGGTCCCTCATCACCTGGGTGATCTATGCCGCCCTCGTTCATTTCCGTCTGACCATCGGGTGGCGGGGTAGAAAATCGGCCATCATGGCAATTGCCGGCTTTACCGTGCTGGTTTTCGCCTTTCTGGGGATCAACACCTTCATGTCGAGTTATCACTATCCGGGGCGTTTTTGATGGGTATTTTCCTTGTCGGACTCAGTCATAAAACAGCGCCTGTCGAACTGCGGGAGAAGATCTCCTTTGCCGAAGAGGCCATTCCGGAAGGGCTGGAAAAATTAAGGGCACAGTCGATCCCGGAAAGCATCATTCTCTCCACCTGCAATCGGGTCGAGATTTTAGGTGAGTGCGAGAACTCCGGCAAAGGAATTGAGATCATTAAAAATTTTCTTGCCACGGAACACGGTGTCGCCCTGGCTGATCTGGAACCACACCTGTACCTCCGGGAAGGTGATGAGGCCATCCGCCATATCTTTCGCGTCGCCTCATCGCTGGACTCCATGATGGTCGGGGAACCCCAGATCCTGGGACAGTTCAAGAATGCCTTCACCGTCGCCTCCGAAGCCAAAGCGACGGGGATTATCTTGAACCGCCTCATGCACAAGGCCTTCTCCGTAGCAAAGCGCGTCAAGACGGAGACAGGCATTGCCCGAAGCGCGGTGTCGATCAGCTATGCCGCCGTGGAACTGGCCAAGAAGATCTTCGACGACCTGACGGACAAGACGGTCATGCTCATCGGCGCGGGGGAGATGTGCGAGCTGGCGGCCAAGCACCTGATGCAGAACGGCGCCAAGAAGATGCTCGTCACCAACCGGACCTACAGCCGGGCCGTGGAACTGGCACAGGAGTTCAACGGGAGCGCCATCCGTTTTGAAAACTTTATCGAGTCACTGATCCGGACGGACATCATCATCTCTTCCACCGGTGCCTCCCATTACATCCTGCACCATCACGACGTGAAAGAGGTGATTCACCAGCGTCGGAACAAGCCGATTTTCATGATTGACATCGCGGTCCCCCGGGACCTCGATCCGGAGATCAACAAGATAGACAATGTCTATCTCTATGACATCGACAATCTCCAGGCCGTCATCGACACCAACATCGAAGAACGTCAGAAAGAAGCGGAAAAGGCCGACGACATTGTCATCCAGGAGGTACAGACCTTCGGAAGGTGGCTCGCCTCCCTGAAGGTGACGCCGATGATCGTTCTCCTCCGGGAACGGTTGGAGCAAATCCGGAAAGAAGAATTCAACAAGACCCTCCCTCGTTTAAACGGGATCTCGGAAAAAGAGAGAAAAGCTATCGAATCGATGTCGATGGCGATTATCAATAAAGTGCTCCACGGCCCGATGAAGGCCTTAAAGAGCGGCAATCCGGAGGAAAAAGAGACCCTCATGGAGGTCCTGCGGGACATCTTCCGACTGGAAGGTGCCCGGGAAGAAGAGCCGAAAGGCAAAGATCATTAACGAGTATAACGACATCAACCCCCACTGCAAGGAAAGAATATGAAAAATTCAAAGGAAGTCCGTATTGGCACACGTGGAAGCCAGCTTGCTCTCTGGCAGGCCAACTGGATCAAATCAACCTTGGAGGCCCAATATCCCGACATCGACGTTTCCCTGGTGAAGATCAAGACGACGGGAGACAAGATCCTGGATGTCCCCTTGGCTATGGTCGGTGGAAAGGGACTCTTCGTCAAGGAGATCGAGGAAGCGATGCTCGACGGCCGGATCGACCTCGCCGTCCACAGCATGAAGGATGTCCCCACCGATCTTCCCGAGCCGCTCCACCTGCCGGTGATCGCCGAACGGGAAGACCCACGAGACGCGCTACTCTCCCATGGCAAGGAATTCGATGAACTCCCGCAGGGCGCCCAGATCGGCACAAGCAGCCTGAGACGGCAGGCGCAACTGCTCCACAGGCGGCCCGATATGAAGATGATCTCCTTGCGGGGGAACCTCGACACACGGATCAAGAAGCTCGACACGGAAGGACTCGATGCCGTGATCCTCGCCGCTGCAGGAATTCGCCGGATGGGCTGGGCGGAGAAGATCACCCAGATCCTGCCGACGGAGATCTCCCTGCCTGCCATCGGACAAGGAGCCGTGGGAATCGAATGCCGTCGGGAAGATCCCCGCATCAATGACCTGATCGCCTTTATCCGTCATGACGACACCTTCGATGCCGTAGTGGCGGAACGGGCCTTTCTGAAGAAACTCGAAGGGGGATGTCAGGTCCCCATCGCCGCCTATGCCGAGATCGATGGAGAAAACCTGAAGCTCCGGGGCCTCGTCGGAAGCGTCGACGGCAAAGAGCTGATCAAAGACGAGATTGAGGGGCTGCGCACCGATGGTGTCCGCCTCGGCACCGAACTCGGGGAACGGGTCCTCGCCGCCGGGGCCGGCCGCATCCTGGAA
>CAYQVN010000262.1:0-3142 GCA_964420895.1 uncultured Nitrospirota bacterium
ATGCCGATGGTCGAGGCCGCACCCCAGGCGGATCTGATCTGCACCCTTACCGGCGACATCCATGTCGTCCGGGAAGAGCATTTCAAGGTCATGAAGGACGGCTGTATGGTCTGCAATTCGGGACATTTTGATGTTGAACTCGATCTGGTGGCACTCAATGCCATGTCCAAGTCCGTTCAAAAGGATGTGCGGAATTTTGTTGATGAGCACACACTGGCCGACGGCCGCAAGATTTATGTGCTGGCCGAAGGCCGTCTGATCAATCTCTCTGCTGCCGAGGGGCATCCCGCCTGTGTCATGGACATGAGCTTTGCCACGCAGGCGTTGGCTTCCGAATATGCTGTCCAGGAGAAAGGGAAGCTGGGGAAGAAGGTCTACAAGGTCCCGCAGAAAATCGACAGCTGGGTGGCTTCCTTGAAACTCTCCACCATGGGGATTACCCTCGACGAACTGACGGATGAACAGCAGAAATACCTCTCTTCCTGGGATATGGGAACCTGATCAAAACAGGGGCCGTCCCGAGCATCCCGGGACGGCCCCTGTTCTTATAATTAACCATGCCTCTCCACCTCCGCGGAATACGGCTGACTCCGGACGAAGATCGAACTGACCTGAAAAAGGTCTTGGCCGGATACCTGCACCTCTCGCCTGATCGGATCCGTACCCTTCGGATCCTCAAACGTTCCATCGATGCCCGCCATGATGTCCGCATCCTCTATGAGGTCGAAATTACAACGGACGGGGAAGGGGAACTCTATCGCAGACTCAAGTCAGTGAAGGGGATCTCAGTCGACCGCACCGAAACCACTTCCCCTCCCTTCGTGATCCAAAAGAAAATTTTTCCTCGAAAACCGATTATCGTCGGCTTCGGACCTGCCGGGATCTTTGCAGCGCTGCTGCTGGCCAGAGCCGGGGCGGAACCGATCATTCTGGAACGGGGACGCCCTATGGAGGACCGAGTTGGAGACGTCTCCGCATTCTGGTCAAAAGGGGCCTTCCTCCCGGAAAGCAATGTCTGCTTTGGTGAAGGGGGCGCCGGGACCTTTTCCGACGGCAAACTGACGACGGGGAAACGTTCGGCGGCAATTCCCTGGCTGCTCTCCGAACTCGTGGAAGCGGGAGCCCCGGGGGAGATCCTCTTCGAGGCCCATCCCCATGTAGGCACCGACCGGTTGCGGGACGTGATCGTTGCCCTCCGTAAAAAGATTGACTCTCTGGGTGGAGAAATCCGTTTTGAAAGCCGGATGTCGGAGATTCTCCTGCGGGAGGGGCGTGTAAGAGGGGTTCGTTTGCAGAACGGAGAGAAGATTGAAACGGAGACGCTTTTGCTGGCCACGGGCCACGGGGCGTCCGACACCTATGAAACTCTGGACCAGGCCGGTGTCGGAATGGAACCGAAGCCTCTGGCCATCGGAGTCCGGATCGAACATCCACAGAAGATGCTCGATCAGGTCCAATACGGTCGGTGGGCGGGGCATCCTCGATTGGGCGCATCCCTCTACCGTCTGACCTACCGGGACCGTATGCAGGAGCGTGGGGTCTATTCTTTCTGTATGTGTCCGGGAGGAGAGGTGATTGCGGCGAACTCTCAGACCGGGCGGGTTGTCACCAATGGGATGAGCCACTTCGCACGTCAGAGCGGCTATGCCAACAGCGGCCTCGTGGTCAACGTTTCGCCGAAGGATTTCGGAAACACTGAACCCCTCTCCGGACTTTCCTATCTGAAGGAGTGGGAGGAAGCGGCCTTCCGTGCGGGAGGAGAGAATTACTTTGCTCCTGCCCAGCGCGTTACCGATTTTTTAAAACGTGCCGTCTCGTCCACTCTTCCCGATACGACCTACCGCCCGGGGGTTTGCTCCCGGGACCTCCATGAAGTGTTGCCTGATTTCGTGACGACGGGACTCAAAAGGGCCCTTCGGGTCTGGGGGAAAAGGATCCCCGGCTTTGTCTCCGAGGAAGGCGTCCTCGTCGGTGTGGAAACCCGAACATCTTCACCGGTCCGTGTTGTCCGGGGGAAGGATTACGCCTCGATGACGGTAAAAGGACTCTATCCCATCGGGGAAGGGGCCGGTTATGCCGGGGGAATTATCAGTTCAGCCCTGGATGGGGTATATTGTGTGTTGTCTCTGCTGGGAATCGATCAGGTGAGAGGTCGTGAAAAAAGATCAAAAACATCATAACGTCAGACAGGAACTGCAGGAACTCAAGAAAAATCAGAATAATGAAATCATGAATCCCGATACCGTAGGCGTTCACAATTGTCAAAAAGGGAACGGAGGATGACCCAGCCAGTCCGAAAGAACCGGGGAGGATTTTTTGCCTTTCTGGTCCATCTTCACCCGCCCCTGATCCCCCGTGAACGGGTGCGTTTTACTTTTACCTTCTGCATGGGGGGGCTGGCCTTCTATCTTTTTCTTCTCCTTCTTGCCACGGGTGTCCTGCTGATGTTCTACTATCGTCCCGGGGGCGGGAGTACTCCCTATCTATCGGTCCGGGAGATCACGGAGTTGGTCCCTTACGGCGATCTCTTCCGCAGCCTTCACTACTGGGGAGGGCAGGGGATCGTTCTCTTTCTCTTCTTTCACATGACCCGCGTCGTTCTGACCGGCTCCTACCAGGGGCCGAAACGGTGGATCTGGGTCGTCGGGATGGTCCTTCTTGCCTTCATCGCGGTCCTCGATTTCAGCGGCTATCTCCTCCGTTTCGACCGGGAAACCTTCTGGGCGGGATTCGTTGCCCTGGGGGTGGTCAAAGAGATTCCCGCGGTAGGAGAAGGACTGCACCGCCTGCTCACGGGTACGGCAACCTATGGGGCCGATTCCCTCCATCGGATCTATCTCTGGCATTGCGTGGTCCTTCCCATTGTAGTGATTGCTTTCATGATCTATCATTTCTGGAAGGTCCGGCGCCAGGGATGGAGCGGAAGGGCACTGTAGACGAAGAAAACAGGAACAACTAAAGAAAGGGCTAAGACGGAAAGCATGAACCAGCACACTGAGTACACGGAGAAAAGCAGGACATGGAAAAAGCAAAGAACAAAAGCATACGACCACAGGGGACACGGGGAGTCTCGGGGGAAAATCTAAAGGACACAGGAACAGGGAATTTCTCTTACTCTTCATCGTAATCGTAATCATAATCC
>CAYQVN010000263.1:0-3138 GCA_964420895.1 uncultured Nitrospirota bacterium
AGAAAAGGATGGCCCGGGTAATCATCATCGGAGCAGGCCCTGCGGGGATCTTTACCACCCTGACCCTGCTTGATCACGGGGTGGATGAGATCCTAATTCTGGAGCGGGGGCGTGATATCGAAAAGAGGGAGTGCCCGGCCCGGAAGAATAACGGGGAGTGCCTCCATTGTGATCCCTGTTCGACCCTCTCCGGCTGGGGGGGCGCAGGTGCCTTCAGTGACGGCAAGCTCACCCTGACGACAAAGGTCGGCGGCTTCCTGGGGGAACTGGTCCCGCAGAATGAACTGGAAGACTTGATCCGGCGGGCTGATGAACGTTATCTGGCCTTCGGTGCCCCTGACGAAAAACATGGGGGATCAACTCCGGCAACACGTCGTCTCAAGGCGATGGCTCAACAAGCGGAGATGGAGCTGACGGAGATGGAGGTGCGCCATCTTGGTACGGAGAACTGTTACCGGGTCTTGAAGGGGATCCGGGGGTATCTGGAAGGGAAAGTAGAGATCCGGACCGACACCCCGGTAAAAGGTCTTCGGGTGGAAGAGGAAAAAGTCATTGGGGTGGAAACCGAAGAAGGGGAGTTCATCCCTGCCGATTTCGTCGTTTCCGCTCCCGGCAGGGTCGGGGCCGACTGGATGCGGGGGGAATCACAACGTTTGGGACTCAAGGCGATATCCAGTCCCGTTGATATCGGTCTTCGGGTGGAGGTCCCGGCGGCGGTCCTGGAAGCGATTACCTCCGTCACCTATGAATCAAAGCTGACCTATTATTCAAAAACCTTCGACGACCGTGTCCGGACCTTCTGCATGAACCCCTACGGTGAAGTGGTTACGGAATATACCGGCGATATTGTCACCGTCAACGGACATTCCTATGCGGAGCAGCAGACGGATAACACCAACTTTGCTCTTCTTGTTTCCACCATCTTTACCGAACCTTTTGACAATCCGATTGCCTACGGCCGCTACATCAGCCGTCTGGCGAATCTCCTCGGTAATGGGGTGATCATCCAGCGCCTGGGAGATCTCCTCGATGGACGCCGGTCCACGGCGGAGCGGATTGCTCGTTCGCCGCTCCGACCGACCCTGGAAGGCGCTACGCCGGGGGATCTGAGCTTTGTACTCCCCTATCGTTATTTGAAGGACATCACTGAGATGCTGACGGCCCTCGATAAGATCGCCCCGGGAGTCAACTCCCGCCATACACTATTGTATGGCGTGGAGGTGAAGTTCTATTCCCACCGGATCGAGGTGGACCGTAACATGGAGACGAAAGTGAAAAATCTCTATGTGGTCGGTGACGGCGCCGGGATCACCCGGGGACTGATTCAGGCCTCCGTCAGCGGGATCCTGGCCGGGGAGGCGATTTACAAGAGAATTCGCCCATTGCTCATTCGGGAAAAGCGGTCCGAGTCAGATTCATGAGTTTTGTTGACTTCGTTGTTGCTCTCTGGTAAGAAAAAGGTATGAAAGATATTTATTTTGTTCAAGATCAGTTGTTGACAGCAAGCCATGAGATGGGTTTTTTCCCTTTTGTGCTTTCAGGGGGTACTGCGCTCTCACGGTTTTATTTTCAGCACAGGGTTTCCGAGGACCTGGACTTTTTCTTTAAAGGGTTTGATTTCGAGATTGCCATCGTAGAAAAAGTGGTAAACTTGCTGAGACAAAAGGGATTTGTCTGCAAGCAAGTGGGGGTGACTGATAAACCGGGCTTGTTAAAAGCAGCCTCCTATCTTATTGACATGGAACAGGAACTCAAGGTTGATTTCCTGGAAGATCCATTTTCCGGTATGTGGACACCGGTGAAAAAAAAGATTGCGCAAGACGTTGAAATCGACGTTGATCATCTGGAGCAGATTTATTATCGAAAACTCTATTCCATCGTTCATGCCGGCAAATCTTCCCGGTCACAGCGAGTGAAAGACCTGGTAGATCTATACTATCTGCATTTACGTCACAAACCGGTGGTCGAGTTTCTTCAGTATCTTGCCCAGGAAAATATAGAATTGCCGGAAGGAGAGATCGCTTATTGTCTGGATCGAGTTGATCGGGATCAATTTCTTCAAGGGATTGAGATGATGGACATTGAAGTTGCAGGGGCTCTCATTTATCAGGCAATCCAGGAGATTTCTGCGGCAATATTCGAAGAAGGATTTGAGTGAAATGGGATATCTGACTTGGGATGTGAATATTCCGGACGGGGAATTAAGGGTAATCTTGAAGGATCAGAATAACAAGCACTTTGTCTGGGCGGCTTCAAGAGTTCTATCGCGCGCAAGATTCTGGGATGTCTTCAGAAAATATCTTTCCAGTGAGATGTTCCTCCGGATCTGGCCGGAGATGAAAGACCGATTGCGCGTGGATCCTATTGGGGCAGGAAGAATTGATTTTTGGGATTGGGTCTATACAAGACTGATGAATAATAGAGAGGGAAAGAGGCCGCCTCGTTGACGATTATGAAATTGCTTCGATGGCGAGAAGAGCCCCATTCTTCAGTTCCTTCCGGAACCGGTGGGTTTGAAAACCGATTTTAGTCTCTCCCACCCGGCGTTCGTCCGATACAACCATCAGCGCCGCAAACTCGATCCTGTGAACATCGGCAACGGTGGCGAGGGCCGTAAATTCCATGTCCACCGCCAACGCCCCTTGTTTTTTATATTGGGCGATTTTCTCCGGTGTTTCCCGAGCCGGGGCATCGGTCGTCCAGATTGTTCCTTCCCGTAAAGGTTGTTCTTCTTTCCGGCAGATTATCCGTATCTTTTCCGTCTCTTTCCACGATGGTTGCGGGATCGCTCCTTCCCGATAGAGAAGAGAGGTCCCCTCCTCGCTGACTCCTCCCGTGGGGAGAAAGAGATCGCCGATTTTAAGCTTCGGGACGAGAGATCCGCAGACGCTGAACAGCAAAACCTCTTTGACCCCTTCCTGAACGAGACGCTCCATAAGGAGGGCTGCGGCCGGTGCGCCGAGGGCTGGTCCGGCGACTGCCACTTCCTCCCCGCAGGTCGGGATCAGGGCGTATCGGAAGAGGTCGATTTTGTGATCCCGGCCGGTGCATTTCCCGGCTCGCCGGACCGCTGCGGAGATCGGGGCGGTGGGAGGAATGATGACTTTCTTCGGGAAAAGTGAGCTTTTACGGTCTTTC
>CAYQVN010000264.1:0-3075 GCA_964420895.1 uncultured Nitrospirota bacterium
TAGAAATGCATCAGACACAGCGCGGTGTTGCGCGACGTCTTGACCTGTTGGCTATGCGTGCATGAGAACGACGTCCCCCTCTACACGCGCATCACCGGATTTCCCGGGATCGGGAAGACCACCCTGGCCATGTCTGCAGCGGTTCTCCGGGAACAACCGCTCTACATTTACCAGTGTACCAGCGATACTCGCCCGGAGGACCTCCTGGTGACGCCGGTTCTTTCCGAGGCGGGAAAAATCACCTACCATGCGTCTCCTCTGGTGAGTGCCATGCTTACGGGTGGAATCTGCGTCCTTGATGAAGGAAACCGGATGAATGAGAAGAGTTGGGCATCCCTGGCGCCGCTCCTTGATTACCGGCGGTATGTGGAGTCGATTGTCGCAGGGATTACCATTCATGCGGACCCGGCTTTTCGGTGTTGTGTAACGATGAACGAGGATGAATCGACCTTCGAGATTCCCGACTACATCCTTTCCCGGCTCCATCCGACTCTGGCCCTGGGATTCCCGGAGAAGGAGGAGGAAAAGGCGATCCTGAGATATCATCTCCCCTTTGCCGACGAGGAGATCCTCGCCATGACCGTCGATTTTCTCCACCGTGCCCATGATCTGAACCTCGATTTCTCCCCCCGGGACGGGATCCAGATTGTGCGCTATGCTCTGAAACGGTTGAGCCAGAATCCCGATCACCCTCTTTCCCGGGATCAAGCCTGGCGGGAATCGGTCGAGAAGGTGCTGGGCGACGACGCCCTTGACCTGGAAAGGCTTGCGGACCGAAAAAAAGCCGCCTTCGGGGACGAACCGACCGCCTTCGGACTGGGAGATTTTTTCTTCGGCGAAGAGGACCCGCTGAATCCGGACAGGGAATAGAGTATGTTTCGCGCCGGTCCCTCCCTTACCATATTTCCCGTGATCCATGAGAGTGGAGACTACGCCCTGAAGGTCCGGGAGATGATCCTCGGTGGAGATTATGACTGCCTTGCCGTGGCCCTTCCCCCTTCCTTTGAAGAGGGGGTTCTTCAGGGGATAGACCGCTTCCCCGAGGTCTCGGCCGTTCTGCAGCGGGAACCGGGCGAACCCGGTTCCCACAGCTATGTCCCCGTTGATCCCTGCCAGGGGATGATCATGGGGATCCGTATCGCTCTGCAGGAGCGTATCCCCTGTGAATTTATCGACAGGGAAGTCGATGCCTACGAAGTTTATGAAGGCGCCTTTCCCGATCCCTATGCCTTAAAACGGATTCCTCCTGATCGGTTTCTGGCGGCTCTCTTGCCGACGATCGAACGACCGGAACCGGAGAGCCAGCGAGTGCAGAGGATCGCCACGATGGCCTATCGACTCCATCTGCTGGAGGTGAACTATCACAATATCCTTTTCCTCTGTTCCGTACTCGATTGGCCCTGGATACGTGAGGCATACCGGGAGGGCAGGCCTTTCTCTTCTGATGAGCCGGTCCTGACATCCGCCCCGTGTCGTCAGGTCTCCGCCCGGACCCTCTTCTTTATGCTTGGGGAGCTCCCCTACATCACTTATCTCTACGAAAAGAGCCGGGAGACACTCACCTCCGATGCCAACCTCTCCATCGACGGGGTGAAGGAACTGCTCCTGGAGACACGACGGAGATGGGAGGTCAAGCACGACCTGAAAGAGCATCATCTCAATCCCCAGGTGTTGAACCTCTACATGAAGTATGCCCGGAACCTGACCTTGATGGAGCGCCGCTTTACCCCTGATCTTTACACGCTTGCGGTGGCGGCGAAACAGATCGGCGGGGACAGCTTCGCTGTTTCCCTTGTGGAGACAGCCCGGGACTATCCCTATCAGTCAGCGGAAGAGGAGGGGTATGATGTTGTGCACTTCGGAATAGAAGAAGGGGAGATGGCCGACGGTGAAGTAGTGACCCTGAAGAATCGGTTGGCAGGAGAACCGAAGACCTGGCGGACGCTGCCTTTGAAGCCGCAGCCGGAGGTGAAAAAACAGCAGATCTGGAAACATCTCTGGAATCCCTACGGCCAGTGCTCCTGGACGCCCGAGGACCGGAAGATCGAAAGCTTTAATCTCCATGTCCGGGAGCAGGCGCAGGCCCTCATCGGAGAAGACCTGGCCCGAACGGAAAAGTTTACCTCCTCCGTGAAGGACGGGATCGACATTCGGGAGACACTCCGTCACTGGTACGAAAAGGGTATCTACGTCAAAGAAATCCCCCCTTCCCGGGGGCATGTGGAAGTGGTGGTACTCCTCTTCGAAAAGAACGCAGATCCAGAGAACTACTCCTGGCAGCAAACCTGGTATGCCGAACATGACGAGGAATCGACCCTCTGTTTCTATGCCACTCCATATCTGGCAAATATGATCGGTCCCGGGATTGGGCAGTCGACCTACGGCGGCTGTTTTCTTATCTTTCCCCCACGGCCGATCCCCAATGTCTGGGAAGATCCCCGTTTCGATTTTACCCGGACCCTGGAAGATCGACTATTGGCGGGGGCGCTCTTTCACTCTTCGCAACGGCTGATTACCCTGGTATCCCCCGGGCCTCCCTCAATCCGGATTCGCCGGATCGCCCGGCGTTTCCGGAAGAAGATCCTCCATATCCCGTTGAGCCGCTTTTCCCTGCAGACCCTGCAGCGGCTAAGGCGATTTCACGTGTTGAACGGAAAGCATGTTCGGAGTTTTGCGGCTCAGTTTATACGGGACTTTTAGAGACAATTTGTTTACCATGAAGGACATGAAGGGGAGGAAGAAGGCAGAGGCAAAGTCAAAAGTGAAAAACATTCACCACTAAGAACATGGAGAACACAGAGAAAAGCAAAAAATAGATAAGGCTGAAGCAAAGGCAAGCACAAAATCAGAGGAGAAAAGCATTTACCGCAAAGACGCAGAGGTCGCAGAGAAATTCAAAGCATGAAGAATGATGATGAACATGAAGAAAATAACATTCAGTTCCAAACTCATTGTGTCCCGACTCACCCGGGACTGGTTCTTCTCAACTCCCCCGCAGGGGGAGTGGGGTCCCCTCCATGAGCCGAGCATCGCAGAAAGGTCGGGAAAAAGGGCGAGATCGTGTCGACCCGAAGG
>CAYQVN010000265.1:0-3068 GCA_964420895.1 uncultured Nitrospirota bacterium
AGATGTTGGGCGAACTCCTCTATAAACAAAATCGACTGGAAGAAGGGATCCCCCACTTGAAGAATTATCTTGCGGCCAATCCGGAGGACGGAAAGGTCCGTAAACTTCTCGGCAAGGCCGGCCGGGAGGTGGAAGCCGAAACCGGTTTTGATACCCGGGCAGGGGAGCATTTCGACGTCCGTTACGACGGTCGGGAGAACACCGAGGCAGGATTCCTCGTGGTCAGTCTCCTCGATGAAGCCTACCAGCGGATCGGGGCGGAATTTAACTTTTATCCCGACCAGCATCTGACGACGATTCTCTATTCGGAGGATGATTTCCGCGGCGTCACCCAGACGCCGGATTGGACCCGGGGGGTCTATGACGGGAAGATCCGCCTTCCCATTGGCGGGCTGAAAGAGCGGAGCCGTCAGTTGGAGCGGATCGTGAATCATGAATATACCCATGCCCTGATCCATCAGATGGCCGGGGGAGACGTTCCCACCTGGCTCAATGAAGGGCTGGCCCAGTATTTTGAAGGTGAGCCCCTCGATGGGCATGAACGTAATGTCGCCTATATCCTGCGCAGCCGGGATTTTCTTCCCCTGCGGGACCTGGAGGGCTCCTTCCTCGACATGGATGGAGATATGGCCTCCCTCGCCTATACGGAGAGTTTTACCGTTGTCGATTATATGATCCAGAATCATGGTATCTACGCCGTCCAGAAGATCCTGGGTGATCTGGCAGACGGTGAACCTCTGGAAACGTCCCTGGTGGCCGCGGTCGGGATGGACTACGCCGGGCTCCAGGAGGCATGGCTGAAATATCTGCCAAAGAAGTATCCCTAAGTGGTCCTGTTCGTAAATACTGTGACACAACAAAGTAGGAGGCCGCCCTGCGGCACTCAAATGCCACCGTATTGATGAATAAGGCCATACTAAGCCTGTCCGCGGAGAGCCGTGCATTGACGTCTTGTCTTTCGAGATGTCTTCCAGCCGGGGCTCTTTCCTCCACGGCCGAAATGGTTTTATGACATTACGCTCGGAAATGAACAAAGTATGATACTGCGTAGCCTGAAAATCTTCTTTACGGCACTCCCTTTTCTGCTTTCTATTCTCCGGGATTACCACCGCTTTGTCTTTTTCGGCGCCGGCCGTAGGGTGACCGATGATTTTCACGAGAAGAGGGCCCGGGATCTGACAGTCAGGATCGCCTCCCTGGGGCCGTCCTTTATTAAACTGACACAGGTCATCTCGACGCGGGCGGACATTATCCCGCCGCTCTATCTTCGGGAACTCTCCCGCCTCCATGACGAGGTCCCGCCGGTGACCTTTGCCGTCGTGAAGAAAGTCGTGGAAGAGGAATACCAGCGTCCTCTCGGGGAGGTTTTCGACGACTTCGATCCGAAACCATTGGCGGCCGCCTCCCTCGGACAGGTTTACAAAGCAAAATATCGGGGAGAGGAGGTCGCCATCAAGGTCCAGCGTCCGGGCATTCATGAACTGGTCACAATGGATCTTAAGATCATTAACTGGATCCTGAACGTCTTGAACCACCTCTTTCAGTCTTATCAACTCCGTTCGTTGCAGGTGGTGATCGATGAGTTCTCCCGGACCATCTACGATGAAATGGATTTTGAACACGAGGCGTTGAATATACAACGGTTCCAGGAACTGATGAAGGAACAGCCTGCCCTTTGTGTGCCGGAATACTACCCGGAGTTGACTACCCCCCGGATCCTGGTCATGCGTTACTACCATGGGATCAAGATCACCGAATTCGACCAGCTGAAGGCACACGGCATTGATGTGGATCGGGTCCTTTCAAAACTGATTGAAGTCTATACGCAACAGATTCTGATAGACGGCGTCATTCATGCTGATCCCCATCCCGGGAACCTCCTGGTCACCGAGGATGAAACGATTGTGCTTCTTGATTACGGCCTGGTGGTGGAACTCGATGCCGAGACGCGAAAGGAACTGATTCAGACGACCCTGGCCGGCGCCCGGAAAGATTTTGACCGGTTGGTCGAAGGGTACTATAAACTCGGGATTGCCAACCGGGAAGTCAGTCCGGCGGTCCTGCGGGAAGCCGCCGAAACGATGTTCAATATCCTCACCACCGAGGGGATTACCCAGAAACGGATTCAGGAAATTGCTATCGAGATCGTGGAGAGTTTTTATGCCTTTCCCTTTGAGCTGCCGAGCAATCTGGTCTATCTGTTCAAGACCGCTGCGCTCGTGGAAGGGATCGGGACCCTCTACCGAAATGATTACAATGCCGTCAAGGATATTGTGCCCCTCGCCCGTCAGGTGATCCGGGAGGAAAAGGCTGCGTCGGTTTGTCAGCAGGTTGAGACGGAACTGGAAACCCTCCGGCGAATGTACCGGGATGTTGCAGGACTGCTCAAGACGTTGCGGCGGGAGGAGTTGCGGGTGCGGATCCACCCGGTGACCATCAGCCAGACGGAACGATATGTGGCCAAGGTCTTCCGGAGAAGTATCATCGGCTTGATGGCCATTTCCCTGGCCCTGACGACGACGATGCTCTACCTGGTCAACAAGAACGTTCCGTTCCTGGTGGGTGGCCTTTTGATTTCCGGTATTATCCTCCTCTGTCTGATCCTGATTCCGATACCCACGACCTACGGGTTCCACCTCTGGATGGATATCGGCAAACGGAAACGAAAACCGAACGGTCGCCCCCCCCCAGGTTAGACATTCCTTGATTCCTGCAGGAGTTCGATAGATGCGTCGTTTTTTTTATTTCCTCGGCATCGCTTTCAGTTTTTTTCTGGTCTTCATCTTTTCCGCCTGGTTGACTATGCGGTGGGTAACCTCCGGCAAGACGGTCATGGTCCCCGATCTGGAAGGGAGGGATATCGTATGGGCCCTGAAGGAATCCGGACGGGTGGGGCTGGATCTTCGGGTGGTGGGAGAGGAGTATCATGCAGCTCGCCCCCCCAAAGCAGTTTTGAAGCAGTCGCCTCCGGCGGGGACCCGCCTCAAGGTGGACCGGAACATCGAGGTTGGCTTCAGACTCCGGCTACAGGACGTGCACATTGCCGAAGTGATAGGGATACTGCCGAC
>CAYQVN010000266.1:0-3059 GCA_964420895.1 uncultured Nitrospirota bacterium
CGGCACCGAACTCGGGGAACGGGTCCTCGCCGCCGGGGCCGGCCGCATCCTGGAAGAGGTCTACAAGAACCAATAAATAAGGACGTTGTATGGAATCCTCCGGCCAAGGAAAGGTCTTTCTGATCGGCGCAGGTCCCGGACATCCGAAGCTGATCACCCTACGGGCGATTGAATGTATCCGCGATGCCGAGGTGATCATCTACGACTACCTGGCCAATCAGAAGTTCCTCCAATATGCCAAAAAGGGGTGCGAGATCATCTACGCCGGCAAGACGAGCGTTCATCACACCCTCCACCAGAGTGAGATCAATCAGCTTCTCATCGACAAAGCCCGGGCGGGGAAGATCGTCGTCCGTCTGAAAGGGGGCGACCCCCTCCTTTACGGCCGCGGCGGTGAAGAAGCGGAAGGTCTCGTTACGGAAAAGATCCCTTTTGAAATCGTTCCCGGCATTCCCGCAGCCACGGCCATTGCGGCCTATGCCGGCATCCCCCTGACTCACCGGGACTGCGCCTCCACCGTGGCCTTTGTCACCGGACATGAAGGGGCCGACAAAAGCGGCCCCTCCGTGGACTGGGAAAAGATCAGCACCGGCGTCGGCACGGTGGTCATCTATATGGGAATCGGCAACCTGAAGGAGAATGCCCGGAAACTCATGGCACACGGACGCTCACCCGAGACCCCGGTGGCATTGGTCCGCTGGGGCACCACCCCCGAGCAGGAAACCTTGATCGGGACTCTGGCCGACATCTATGAGAAAGCCCAGGCGGAAAACTTCAAGGCCCCGGCCATCATGATCGTCAGTGAGACCGTCCGGCTCCACGAGAAACTCCACTGGACGGAACAACTCCCTCTCTTCGGGAAACGGATCGCCCTCACCCGGGAGCGGGAGAACGCGGGGCTTTTCTCCAAGGAACTGGAACGGCAGGGAGCGGTCATCTATTATCTTCCGGCCATCAGCATCTTTCCTCCAGAGGATTATACGGTCGTTGATCGATCCATTGCGGAAATCGAAAACTTTGATTGGATTATCTTTACCAGTGCCAATGCCGTCCGCTACTTTCTCGACCGTCTCATCACACAGGGTCGCGATGTCCGCGACCTGAAGGGCCTTTCGATCTGTACCGTGGGGACCTCCACGGCCCGGTCGCTCAAAACCCGTGGCATCCGGACGGACCTCATCCCCGAGGAGTTTACCGGGGAAGGGGTGGTGACCGCCCTGCTGAAGGAAGGTGAAATCCCAGGAAAGCGGGTGCTGATCCCCCGGGCGGAAAAGGCCCGGGAAGTAATCCCCGACTCTTTACGGGAAGCCGGAGCGGAGGTCGTCGTCGCTACGGTCTATCGGAACGTTTCTCCTGAAATCGACCCGCAGGCACTCCAGGAGATCCTGATCAATCGCAAGGCAGACCTGATCGTCTTTACCAGTCCGTCCAATATCAAGAATTTTCTCCATTCCGTGGAGAAAGAGGGGATGCAGGAATCCCTCTCGGAAATAAAAATCGCCTGTATTGGTCCGGTTACCGCTGCTGCAGCTAAAGACGCCGGGCTTGCCGTCGTTATCGAACCGGAAGAATCGACCCTCGAGTCGGTCTCCGAGGCCATCCAGAAATATTTCGGTGCAACCACATCCAAAGAGAAAAAACAATAGGGAGTCATCATCATGTTCTTTCCCAGCTACCGACCACGACGGGTACGAAAAAATGAGCAGATTCGGAGAATGGTCCGGGAGACCCGCCTCTCCGTGGACAACCTGATCTACCCCATGTTTGCCATTCACGGAAAGAAGGTGAAGAAGGAGATCCCCTCCATGCCGGGGAACTTCCAACTCTCCGTAGAGAACCTCGTTCGGGAGGCCCGGACAGTCCATAAACTCGGTATCCCCGCCGTGATCCTCTTCGGGATTCCGAAGACGAAAGATGCCGTCGGCTCCGGGGCCTACGACGAACACGGAATTATCCAGACCGCTGTACGGGCTCTGAAAGACAAGATCCCGGAACTGATCGTCATCACCGATGTCTGCCTCTGCGAATATACCGATCACGGTCATTGCGGCATCGTAGAGAAGGGCGAGATTTTGAACGACCCGACGCTGGAACTCCTCGCAAAGGAAGCGGTCTCCCATGCCAGGGCCGGGGCCGATATCGTCGCTCCCTCGGATATGATGGACGGCCGGGTCGGCGCCATCCGGGAGGCCCTCGACGAGGAAGGTTTTGATGATACCCCGATCCTCTCCTATGCCGTCAAATATGCCTCGGGCTTCTACGGACCCTTCCGGGATGCGGCGGAATCTACACCCGACTTCGGCGACCGCGCCTCCCACCAGATGGACCCGGCCAACACACGGGAGGCCATGCGCGAGGCGGAGATGGACGTTTCGGAAGGGGCGGACATGCTCATGGTCAAACCTGCGCTGCCTTACCTCGACATCATCTACCGGGTCAAGGAGGAATTCGATCTTCCCGTAGCCGCCTACAACGTCTCCGGGGAGTTCTCCATGATCAAGGCGGCGGCGAAAAAGGGGTGGCTCGACGAAAAACGGGTCATGATGGAATCGCTGATTTCGATCCGCAGGGCCGGCGCCGACATGATCCTCACTTACTGGGCGAAGGAGGCGGCAAAACTTCTGCAGAAATAACAACTTCGGTGAAAAAAAACGGGACCTGAATCGTCATTTCTGGTAGAATAAAAGGCAGGAGGAGGACAGATGTATATACGACGGTTCCATAGTGAGATCATCTTTCATCTCTTCAGCCTGATCTTTTTCGATCTGATCTATTTCATCGTCCTCATGTTGCTCCTCTTGCAGCATGAGGATCCCTGGCTTGGACTCGGTTCCATCGTGGTCTTCGGCTATCTCCATCTCCGTTATTTCCGGAGTTTCTGCCGGGAAATCCGATGGACCTACATCACCCCCCATATCGCCTTTCCCTGCCTTCTGACGCTGATCGCCCTGCTCACCTATACGCCGTAAAGCAGAGTTCAACGGCATAGGGGGTCAGACATTGATAATTGGTTATTTCTCTTCAATGTTTGGAACCAATAACCAATTATCAATGTCTGA
>CAYQVN010000267.1:0-3031 GCA_964420895.1 uncultured Nitrospirota bacterium
GTCCAATCGGACGACTCACGTCAAAGAAAAAGTTCCCGGCAAGCTGTCGAAACCTAAAAGAGAAAAGATGCGAAAGGAAAGGCGATTAAGATTAAGATTAGGATTAGGATTAAGATTATAGAGTAAGAAAGCTTACGAGCAGGATCATCAATGCAGGGAACGGCGTCCTGCGCAAGGCTTACAGCATGGTCCAGAGCTCTATCGAAAAACCGAAAAACCCTGTCATGCAGGGTTCCCCGGGGGAAACAACTTGACACCACGGGCCTTTGTCTATAATATAAAAACATACAATATATAAGGAGCTTACGCATGTTCGAACGGTTTACCGACAAGGCCCGAAGGACCATTATTCTTGCCCGGGAAGAGGCGGAGAAACACCAGCACGAATACCTCGGAACGGAACATATACTCCTTGGAATCCTCCGCGATGACGAGGGGCTTCACAGCAAGATCCTGAAAAATCTGGGGATCAATTTCGATCATCTCCGGTTGGAAGTGGAGCGGAATTTGCCGAAAGGAACGGATACACTGACCTTTGGCGAGATCCCCTTTACCCCCAAGGCCCGGAAAGTACTCGAACTGGCCGTGGAGGAAGCCCGTCTTTTGAACCACAACTACGTGGGGACGGAGCATATTCTTTTAGGCCTTGTCCGGGAAGAGGAAGGAATTGCAGGAAATATCCTCCGGGGGATGGGCGCAAGTCTCCTGGGGGCACGTCAACAGACGATCAACCTGCTTCACCAGTCCTCGGTCCGCTCCAAAACTCCCAAGCCAAAGAGCAATACGCCGGCCCTCGATGAATTCGGGCGGGACTTTACCGAACTGGCCCGGCGGAACGAACTCGACCCGGTGGTCGGCCGGAACGACGAGATCGAACGAGTTCTGCAGATTCTGAGCCGTCGGACGAAGAACAACCCTGTCCTCATCGGTGAACCGGGCGTGGGAAAGACCGCCATTGTGGAGGGTCTGGCCCAGCGGATCGTCAACGGCGACGTCCCCCTGGGGCTGACCAACCGGAAGGTGATCGCTCTCGACCTCGGTTCCCTCGTGGCGGGAACCAAGTACCGGGGGCAGTTCGAGGAACGACTCAAGATCGTCCTCAAGGAGATCGTCTCCTCCAACAACCAGATCATCATCTTCATCGACGAACTTCACACCCTGGTCGGCGCCGGCGCTGCCGAGGGTTCACTGGACGCCTCGAACATGTTGAAGCCGGCCCTGGCCCGAGGCGAGATCCAGTGCATCGGCGCCACCACCTTCGATGAGTACCGGAAATACATCGAAAAGGACGGCGCCCTGGAACGACGGTTCCAGACGATCAACGTCAACGCCCCCTCCGTGGAAGAGACGATCCGGATCATCCAGGGTCTTCGAAGCCGCTACGAGGAACATCATAACAGTGTCATTACCGATGATGCCATCGACGCGGCGGCACGCTATTCCGACCGTTACATCACGAACAAGTTCCTCCCCGACAAGGCCATCGACGTCATTGACGAAGCCGGTTCCCGGTCGAAATTGCAGAAATTCACTCTCCCCAAGGAACTGAAGGAGATGCAGACCCGGGTCAAGGAGATTACGGAGCAGAAGAATCTCTATATCCATCTCCAGGAATTCGAAAAGGCCGCCCGGTTCCGGGACCAGGAAGACAAACTCAAAGAAGAGTTCAATGCCGCCAAGAAGGCCTGGCGGGAGGAACGGGAATCGACCAAATCCCAAGTCGGTGAGGAAGATATCGCCTATGTCATCTCCAAGATGACGGGCGTCCCGATCTACAAGCTGGAAGAACAGGAGAGCGAGAAGCTGCTACGGATGGAAGAGGAACTGCACAAGCGGATCGTCGGACAAGATGAGGCGATCGCGGCGGTCTCCCGGGCCATCCGCCGTTCCCGGGCCGGCATGAAGAGCCGCAGGAAACCGATCGGGTCCTTCATTTTTCTCGGCCCCACCGGCGTGGGCAAGACCGAACTCGCCCGGGCCCTGGCGGAATTTCTCTTCGACAGCGAGGATGCCCTGATCCGGGTCGATATGTCGGAATACATGGAACGGTTCAGCGTCTCCGGCCTCACCGGCGCCCCTCCGGGGTACGTCGGTTATGAAGAAGGAGGGCAGCTGACGGAGAAGGTCAAGCGGCGCCCCTACTCGGTCGTTCTTTTAGACGAGATCGAGAAGGCCCATCCCGATCTTTTCAACATTCTCCTTCAGGTCCTCGACGACGGACGGCTGACCGACAACTATGGACGTGCCATCGATTTCAACAATACCGTTTTGATCATGACCTCCAACCTCGGGACCCGCCAGATCGACAAGGGAGCTCCCCTCGGCTTTCAGAAGGAGGGAGACGCCCACTCTATGGAAAAAATGCGGGAAGAGGTCATGTCCGCCGTGAAGAAGACCTTCAATCCGGAATTCAGAAACCGTGTCGACGAGGTCGTTGTTTTTCATCCCCTCGACAAGACCCATATCTCGTCGATCATCGACATACTGATCTATCAGCTCAACGAAGAGATCGTCGACAAGGGATTCAAGATCATCGTCTCCGATGAGGCCAAGGAATACGTGATCGAAAAAGGGTACGAGCCCTCTTACGGCGCCCGGCCTCTCAAACGGGCGATCCAGAAATATATCTCCGATCCCCTCTCCGACGAGATACTGAAAGGACATTTCAAGGAGGCCCATGCCATCCGTGTGACCATGAGAGGAAACGACCTCGACTTCGAAGAGGTCGAAGACAAACAGCTCACCGAAGCATAATGACCTTCAACAAATAGTTGCTTTGTAAAGAGAGGGGAGAATCTCCCCTCTCTTTTTTTATATAAGAATTATTTGAAATCTCCCCTCAAAAACGGTATCGTGCAATGTGAGTTTTTCAAAGTCGTCAGCATCTCTATTCCCTTAAAGATCATTCATGAAGCCTTCCGCCTTTGATACTGCACGCTTTTTCCTCCTGACTCTTCTCCTCATAGCATCCACGGGCTGCGCCAAAAACCCCGTCAGCCATCACTACGAAGTCTCCCTCATGAGCAGCGCC
>CAYQVN010000268.1:0-3027 GCA_964420895.1 uncultured Nitrospirota bacterium
AGATAGACCTGCTCAAAATTCCGGGCCACACCATTAAGAGAGAATTTTTCTTCTACCTGTTTTCTGGCCTGTTTCCCCAACTTGAAGAGAGACTCTCTGCCCTGCTGGAGAAACTCCTCCATCGCCGAAACCAGCGCATCGACATTCGAGGGGGGGACAAGGCGCCCCGCATCCATGCCCTGAAGAACTTCCGGGATTCCTCCAACTTCTGAGGCAACGACGGGCACACCGGTAGACAGCGATTCCAGCATCGACAGGCCGAGCCCCTCGAAAATCGAGGGAAATACAAAGAGATCAATCCCCTGGAAAAAACCTGCAATATCGCTTTGAAACCCCAGGAAATGGACTCTCCCATCAATTCCGAGATGAGCCGCTTCCTGTTGGAGTTCCTCCCGTAACGGTCCATCCCCTGCAATCTTCAGAGTGGCCCCGGGGTACACCTCAAGAAGTTTTGCAAAGGCCTGCAGTAAATAGGTCTGACCCTTAGTATAGACGAGGCGACCCACGTTACCGATCACCGGCCATACATCTTGATCATTCCATGTTTTGCGTAAGGGAAAACGATCTGTGTCGATCCCGTTATAAACAACACGGACCTTGTCCGGATCAAGCCAGTGGTTCGCAGTCAGGATATCCTGCCGTACCCCTTCCGAAAGTGCAAGGAGACGTGCAACCCTGGGAAAAAGAAACCGGTTCGTTAATCTCCGCGCAATGGTTCGTGATCGACGCATACTTCGTACCGAAGCCACAATCGGGATCTCGATCCGACGGCTTAATGCAACCGCTAAAACGGCATAGAGGACACTCTTATGGCGATTGCAGTGTATCAGATCGACTCGCTCCTCTTCCAGCAACGATTTTAATCGCCGTGAAATCCTGAAAGTGAACCCTTTGAGTTCCTCCGGGCTGAATCCAAGAAAACGGACCGGATAGTTTCCAGGCGAAAATCCCTCTTCCGGCTCCCGTCCCAGGTAACACAATACCGATTGAAAACGATCCCGATCGAGACGACCGACGTAATCGTTGACCGTATCGCTGCCTCGGCTGAACTTCGGCACCAGGTGGAGGATTCGAATTTTTACTCGTTTGCTTGACATGGGTCTTCCGGGTTCATTAATCCCCCCTACCCCCCCTTTCAACAAAAGGGGGGCACAAGGCTTGGGAAATTTCTTTTATGGACTCTCCGATCCCCCTTTCACCCAAAGGGGGGCAGAAGGATTAAAGCGAAAAAGAAGATCAACGCACTTCCCCCTTCTGGAAGGGGGACTGAGGGGGATTTTTCCTTATTAACCTATCGGCGATGAAAGGACGTCCGCATAAATTCCCTCCAGCTCCCGCACCATCCGCTCCAGGCTGAAGACATCCTCAACCCGTTTTCGTGCAGCAGTCACCCTCTCCTGATACTCTCCTTGAGAAAATTCTGCGGCCTTCACCATGGTCTGCTCCAGAGATTCAACAGAGCCCACCGGGAAGAGAAGTCCGCAACCCGGGTCGTTGAGTACCTCAGGAATCCCGCCCGCACTGGAGGCAATGACCGGCACTCCAACGGCCATGGCCTCGAGTAGCGCCAGAGGAAGCCCCTCCGCCCGGGAGGGAAGAATAAAGAAATCGAGATCCTTCAAAAAGGAAGGGACCTCTTTTACGAAACCAGCAAAGATCACACGGTCCCGGATCCCGAGCCGCGAAGCCTCCTCTTTCAAAGGGCCTTCCAAGGGTCCGGCACCTGCAAGCCGAAACTCCGCTTTCGGAAAACGGGGAAGGAGGGAGGCCATGGCCTGGAGCAGCAGGTCGTACCCCTTCGTCGGGGCCAACCGTCCCACCGTCCCGAAGACCGGCCCCGATTCTCCTCGCATCTTCCGACGGCGCAGGGGAAACTGTGACAGGTCAATGCCGTTTCGGACCACGCTGACCTTTGCCGGATCAAGGCCGGGGTTGGTTCGGAGAAGATCTTTCCGGACCGCTTCCGACACGGCCAGGACCGCCGCAATCCGGGGAAAAAGGAACCGGTTTGTCAGCCGTCGCAGAAAGGTACGGGTCCTCCGCATTCCATGCACAGTAACAACAACGGGGATCTTCCGGCGGCTCCGCCTTGCAGCAAGAGTCCCGTAGAGAGCGGCCTTGTGACGGTGGCAGTGGATCAGGTCGACCCTCTCTTCATCGATCAACGCCCCCAGTCGGCGAATTAGGGAGAAAGAGAAACGGCGCAATTCCTGATGACTCCTCCCCATAGAATGGACGGGGCACAGATCCTCCTTCACTTTTCCGGGGTTCCGGTCCAGATAACAAAGAAGGGAAGCAAAGCAACCGGGATCGATCCGTCCGATCGTATTGTGAATCAAATCGTTGCTGCGGCTGAACTTGGGAACCAGGTGAAGAAGACGGAGGGGACGGGCGTCCTTCATCCCAGCGCCGATTTCTTCCGTCCCTTTCAAAGACGTCCCTTCCTGTTCAAGCGAAACCGGGTCTTCCGGAGAATCTTTCCCATCCATTCCTTTTTCCGGGGTTCCAGCACAGGATTTTCTTCGAGGTAGGCATAAAAAAAACGGACCCGATCGGTCCGCGTAATATTCAATGAGTTATACATATTTGCCTGCACCAGATTTTTAAGCCGCTTCCGGTCGGGAAGTCTCCCATACCCACGGGTCCGTTCATTGTCGATCAGATAAAACTTCGGCGGATCACCATTCCGGACCAGGATATTCCGCTCCCGGAGATCTCCCTGGAAAATCCCCTCCCTGTGCAGCCGTCCGATCACTCGGCCGTATTCCTTCAGGAAACGGCGTTTTCCAGCAACCCCGTCGGGGTTCCCGGTAGAGAGTTCCCGGTCCAGATAGTCCGCCAGCTCCGACACCCGGCGTACTGCTTCCGTCACCAATAGGTTCCGGGAAACCACTCCGAATCTGGAATGTTCACCAACACAGACCGAGGGAGCGGTATCAAAACCATGGTCCATGAGCATCCGGTTCCCTCGCCAAGCCCGCTTTGCCCGGGAAGGGCGGACGAGAACAGAAAGACGGTCCCGGAGAT
>CAYQVN010000269.1:0-3001 GCA_964420895.1 uncultured Nitrospirota bacterium
TCTTTGTACACATTGTCCCTGAGCGGGACCGGATCCTCGAGGTCCTGAAAGTCAAGGGGGTCGTCCGGATTATCGGCAAGACGGCGACGGAACTCTACCCTATCCCGGAGGAGCAAATCGATGGGGTCCGGCGATTTGTTGAGAGCGATGTGCTCGTCAGCGGGCATCCCTACATCAAGGAAGGAAGTCGGGTCCGGGTCAAGTGCGGTCCTCTGACAGGAGTGGAGGGGATCCTGCAGGAAAAGCGGGGGAAACACCGCCTGATTATTGTTGTTGATATGCTGCAGCAGGCCGTCTCCACGGAGATTTCCGTGGACGAGGTGGAACCGGTGTAGTTGTCGGAAGATGAATCCTCAGAGTACCCCCCTTTATGAAAAGGGGGAGGGGTTTTTCTTCTCTTGAATCCCCCTCAGTCCCCCTTCCGGAAGGGGGAAGTAAGTTGGATGAATTTGAGGAGGGAATCTTTTGTTTTTGTAACCCAGAGGGCGGAGCTGTATCTATATGAATTTCCTGAAAAAATTAAAATACGGAAAACCGATTGTCGTCGTTTCCGGACTTCCCCGTTCGGGCACCTCCATGATGATGAAGATGCTTGAGGCCGGAGGAATGCAGATCGCATCCGACGGGGAACGAAAGGCCGATGACGACAATCCGAAGGGCTATTACGAACTGGAACGGGTCAAAGAACTCGATAAAGGTAAAGAGAAAAGCTGGGTGAAGGGCCTGCGGGGGAAGGCGGTCAAGGTGATCTCCTTTCTACTCAAGGACCTGCCTGAGGAGCATTCCTACAAAGTGATCTTTGTTCGACGGGATCTGAAAGAGGTCATGGCCTCCCAGAACAAGATGCTCGTGAATCGGGGTGTCGATTTTGATCCTGCCAATGATGAAAAGATGATCTCAAATTATGAAAAACATCTGCACCAGGTGGAACAGATGCTGCAGGGGGACGACCGGTTTGATGTTCTCTATCTCAATCATCGTGAGATCCTGAACGATCCTCTTGTTGCGGCCAAGGCCATATCCGCTTTTGTGCAAGACGGACTGAATGAGGAAGCCATGGGCGGGGTGGTGGATACAAAACTCTATCGTAATCGTACCGGAGCTTGATAAAAAATGCTGCGTGAACGTGCCAGTCTGATTACCCGTGTCTCTGTGGGTACGGACATTATTATTGAGCTATTTGCTTTCTGGCTGGCTCACTGGGTGCGGAATACCTTCATGATCGGCCTGGCCTGGGAAGTGTTGGGAAAGGTCTATGTCGTCAGTGAACGAGAATTGGCGAGCAATGATCTCTGGCTTCTGGTCATGATCATCCCATTTTCCATCTATCTCTTCCGTCATTACGGGGCCTATGAATCAGCCCGATTGAAGAGTTTCGGAATGGTGATGAGCGGATATCTCTCCGGCTTGCTGGCAATGCTGATCTTCCTGGTCCTCATGCATGATGTCTTTGCCCAATTGAACATCAGCCGCCTGCTCTCCGTCCTCTTTCTCGGTTTTACGGCCTTATTCCTTCTGATCAAGGAACAGATCCTCTTTTTTGTGATGCACCATATCCGGGGCATGGGCTTCAATTTCCGCAATGTCCTTGTCGTCGGGAGTGGCCCCCGTGCCCTGGAGGTTGTCGATGCACTCAAGGAGCATCCGGAGTGGGGGTTGCATATTGTCGGATTTGTCGATCCGGACCCGAAACGGGTGGGTGAAACCTTCGGTGATCATGTTGTTGTGGGGAGTGTTGATGATCTTTCACAGACCCTGGATGAAAACGTCGTTGATGAAGTGATCATTGCCATGCCGCGAAGCTGGTTCCAACTGGTGGAAAAGGTCCTTCGTACCTGTGAGACCTCCGGGATCCGTGCCCATCTCCGGTTTGATCTGTTTAACCCGAAAATCGCCAAACCTGTCTTTCACGATCTCTTCGGTTTTCATCTCTTATCCTTTGAGACGACCTCCATGCATGATATCCAGTTGATTGCGAAACGCTGGTTTGACGTGATTGTCTCCCTGATGCTCATTATTATTTTTTCTCCTCTCATGATTGTGGTCGCCCTCCTGGTAAAACTGACTTCTCCCGGGCCGGTTTTTTTTAAACAAGAACGGATGGGGCTGAACGGACGTCGTTTCATGATGTACAAGTTTCGTTCCATGTACGTCGATGCCGAAGATCGCCTGGCCGAATTGAAGAATCAGAATGAAATGACCGGACCTGTTTTTAAGATCGCAAACGATCCGCGGGTCACCATCATTGGTCGTTTTATACGGAAATTCAGTCTTGATGAATTGCCCCAACTCTTTAATGTCCTGAGTGGCGAGATGTCCCTCGTCGGCCCCCGCCCCCCTGTCTACCGGGAGGTCGTGGAGTACCAGCGCTGGCAGCGCCGCCGCCTTTCCATGCGGCCGGGGATTACCTGTATCTGGCAGGTCAGCGGCAGAAACGAGATCGGTTTTGAAGAGTGGATGGAACTCGACCTGCAATATATTGACAACTGGTCTTTCTGGCTCGATCTGAAACTCCTGTTTAAAACCATTCCTGCGGTCTTGGCAGGCAAGGGAGCCCATTGAGAACCCTTTACCGCAAAATCAAAAGCTATTACCGCAGAGACACAAAGGCCGCAAAGAAGGATTTGTAGCGTCCCCCTTTATGGGGGACGAAGGGAAAACAAAGGCAAAAGTTATTACCACAGAGCACTCGGAGAGCGCTGAGAGAAACTTTTCTTGGCTAAGGGCCAAAACAAAGACGGTGAAGGTTGAATCATGATGAAACCAGACATCAATGCTATCTGTAAAATTGCTATAGACGCCGGCCATGCAATCTTGGAGGTCTATAAAAAAGATTTTGACGTAGAATACAAGGACGACCACTCCCCATTGACCGCCGCCGACAAGGCATCCCATGAAATTATCCAAAGAGAACTGCTAAAGATTTATCCGGAGATTCCGGTCCTTTCTGAAGAGGGCAAAGGGATCCCCTATGAGGAACGGAAAGACTGGGAACGGTTCT
>CAYQVN010000270.1:0-2988 GCA_964420895.1 uncultured Nitrospirota bacterium
GTAGGAGGCAGAGACATATAAGCAGCAGCAAGACAGACTTCCGCACAGCACCTCGCCTCCTTTCCTTTCAAATAAAAAAAGCCCCGATCAAGCTCATAACGGCCCGATCCCGGCAGTGCCGGGATCGGGAACAGGTTCTTCGGGAGCGGGCCTCAGGGAATTGGAATCCATATCAAAGAAGTTGACCCCCTGGGCTTTCTTGACGGGAGCATATTCGTGAGGTTCACGTCCGGTTTGAAAACAATCGAAATAGGTTCCCTCTTCCACGGAGGGGAGCAGACCCGTCGCCTCATCGACCTTCACAAAAGTGACTCCCGCCGGGGCAGTGAAGGGAAGGCGCTCCCGGTCCCGGAGTGCCTCTTGCATATAGGCCCGCCAGATCGGACCAGCGGCCTTGGCGCCCGTTTCGCGCTTGCCCAGGGATCGCATGTCATCAAAACCGACCCAGACCGCCGTGACCAGATCGGGGACAAAACCAACGTAAAGGGCATCGAGATAATTGTTCGTCGTCCCCGTCTTACCGGCAGAGGGCCGTTTCAGTTTCAACATCTGCCGTCCTGTTCCGTGGCGGACGACCTCTTCAAGCATACTGTTCACAATATAGGCGGTCTCCGGTTCGATCACCTTTTCCACAGAGGGAACGTTCTCTTCAATCACATTCCCGTCGTAATCGAGGATCTGCCGAATAAAGTAGGGCCGGGCCCGTTCTCCATGATTATCATAAACCGAATAGGCCGAGGCAAGCTCCGTCAAGGTCAGGACCGACGAGCCCAGGGCCAGGGAATAGTCCTTGGCCAGAGGATTTTCGATCCCGAGCTTCCGGGCAAAATTCACTACATTCCGGATCCCCACCTTCTGCAGGAGTTTGACCGTTACCACATTGCGGGACTTGGCCAGGGCCACACGGAGGCGGGTCGGCCCGTAAAACTTCTCGCTGTAGTTGGCGGGTTTCCATTTCTCCTCCATCGTGGGATCCTGAAAAATCACCGGCGTATCGATGATGACCGTCGCCGGAGAAAAGCCTTTCTCCACGGCCGCCCCGTAGATAATCGGCTTGAAAGCGGAACCGGGCTGCCGCTTCGCCTGGACCGCCCGGTTGAACTCGCTCTTCTTAAAATCGTAGCCGCCGACCATCGACTTGATCTCCCCCGTGGCGGGATCGATCGACACCAGCGCCCCCTGCACCTCTGGCTCCTGTTCCAGGGCCAGCCGGTAGGCACCCAACTTGGGATCATAGGAAAGGATTCGTGCCAGCACCCGATCTCCCGGCGTAACAACATCGAGACAGTTCTCCGGCTTGACCCAACGGACTCCGTCGGGATTATCCGGGGTCGGTGCCTTGACGGCACGCCGGGCCCATTTCATTTCCTCAAAGGGAAGAAGACCCATCTCTCCTTCGATCCAGACCCAGGCTTCTTTCTCATCCGCCTCCACCACAAGACCATCGGAAATCTCCCCTTCCGGCAAGAATTCCGTTTCTTCATCCTCTCGTACATTCAACCGGGAGTTCACATCCCAGTCAAAGGAATCGAGTTCGATATGTTCCAACGGTCCCCGATAGCCGTGCCGTTTGTCATAGGCACGCAATCCTTCCCGAACCGCCTGCACTGCTGCATGCTGCATCGCAAGGTTCAAAGTGGTATGTACTTCCAGACCACTCTCATAGAGACGACTGCTGCCGTATTGGTCGATCAGGTAACGGCGTACATGTTCCACAAAATAGGCCGAATCGTTTTTGTCGTCCCCCTTTTTCCGGAGTTCCAGGGGCTCCGCTTTCGCTTCGTCCATCTCTTCTCGGGTAACAAAATGCTCTCCATACATTCGGGCAAGGACCAGAGTCCGCCGCATTCTCGAGTCTTCAGGATGTTTGAAGGGATCAAAGCGGCCCGGAGACTTGGGGAGGGCGGCCAGGGTAGCCATTTCCGACAACCGAAGCTCTTCCAGCGGTTTCCCGAAATAGGTCTCTGCCGCCGCAGCCACACCATAGGCACCGGCTCCGAAATAGATCTGGTTCAGATAGAGTTCAAGGATCTCCTCCTTGGAAAATCGTTTCTCAATCTCCAGGGCAAGAATCATCTCCTTGATCTTGCGCTCGATCTTCCGTTCAGGAGAGAGGAAGAGGGTCTTGGCCAACTGCTGCGTAATGGTGCTCCCCCCCTGGGTGATCTGCTTCGCCCGAAGGTTCGCCCAGAAGGCCCGGGAGATTCCCTGGAGGTCAATCCCGTGGTGATGATAAAAACGGGCATCTTCAATCGCGATGAAGGCCTTGATCAGAAGAGGAGGGATTTCATTCAAGGGACGGAGCACCCTTTTCTCGATGTAGAACTTCCCGATTACATCGCCGGCGTCGGAATAGACCGTAGTAATCAGGCTCGGCCGGTAATCCTTGAGCATCGCCACATCAGGAAGTCCCCTTTGGAATTTGAGATAGAAGTGGAGCCCTACCGCCCCGCCGGCCAGAACCAGAAAGAAAGACAAGACCAGCGCAGCCATAATGAAACAACGCAAAGGGGAACGTTTTTTCCCGGGATTTTCAGTGAGTGGAGAAGTTTCTTTCATGAGAGTGCCAATCGATACCCCAGAAGAGCGGAAAAGAGCAGAATCACCAGAAGAAGGGCATACAACAAATATCGTGGATAGGTTCTCCTCCCACCATGACCGAAGGCCAGGCTTTCCCTCTCCACGCCTTCCAGGATCTCACAGGCGGAACAGAGGGGACGTTCCCCGGTGGGAATTTCACCTTCCAGAAGATGTCCGCAGGAAGTGCAGTATCGATAAAGGGACGGGGAAGAAGCCGGGACCTGAGGCGGTGCACCGGGAAGGTCTTTCTCCTCCCCCGGCGTCTCCTTCTTTCGGAGTCGAATCCGGAGAATGGCGCCACACTTTCTGCATTTTGCACGGATCCCTTCTGCCGTCAGATACTCTTCCTTGACACGGTACTCCTTACCGCACTGTTTGCAATGTATGCGCATGGCAGCAACCTGTCGT
>CAYQVN010000271.1:0-2965 GCA_964420895.1 uncultured Nitrospirota bacterium
TCCTCTTGGAGTGAAATCCCTGTAAAAACACGACTTTATTATAGTTTAACCGACAGATCCGAAATCCGTCAACAAAATCCGTCATTCAAGGGAGTCGAGGATGGCGGGGAGGGCCGGCAGGTGCCGGAAGAGATCGTAGGTGAGGCGGTGGACTGGAATATGCTCGATGAGCTTCCGGACGATGTCGAAGCCCTGACGGTTGTAATCTGTTGCGCTCTCCCCCTCTTCCTCCCGGCTTGCGCTGAAGAGGGAGGCGAGGAGTTCATAGGTGGCATCACTGATACCGACCGACTTCAGTTCCGGTGCTGCCTGTCCCCCCACATTGTTCAGGATGACGATCCTTTGAATGGGATAGGATCGGTCAAAGGGAGTACGGTCCCTGATCTCCGGGAGGATCAGAAAACCGCTGTCTTCGAAGGCGGCATATTCGCAGGCCAATCGCTCCTTCGGGAAGAGTGCCGGATAGGTCTTGACGATCTCCCCGAAGACCCGGAATCCACGGGGAAAGCCCATGAGTTCAAAGGGCGGACCGGGGAGGAGGATGGTCCATTCGTCGGTGAGACAGGTCCACCCTGAGAGGGTGGAGACGAAGCTGAGGGTCGTCTTTCCGGAACCGGTCATCCCCGGCAGGAGGAGGGCCGATTCGTTCCGGACCAGGGCGGCGCCATGAAAGGTGAACGTTCCCCGGCTTCTTCCCAGCGCCAAAGTGGCGAGATTGGAAAGGATATTGATAGAGGCCAGCACCGCCTCATCCCACCGGTAACCTGCGTCAGCGATAACCCATGCCCGGGGAGTATCGGGGGGGAAATAGCCGGTCATTGACCCGGAGAAACGGACCTGGTCTTGGGGAGGAAGAAGAGTGGGAATGAAATCGTCCCTTGCAGGAAGAGTACGATCGTGGAAGAAGAAGTGGAGAGTTTCGTTCCCCCCCGAACCGGTGGTGCTCAGAAAACCGAGTTCACTTTCAATCTCCCTGACGAGCCGGGAATTGTTGGAGCCGACGAGGAGTGTCAGCCCTTGAAAGGTGAATGCGGCATCCGGTACGAATTCTGCCGGAGAGGCGTCATGACTCATCTTTCCCCCTCCCCTCGGGGTCAGACATTGATAATTGGGTATTTGCTGATACGGCGCTCATGTCAGAATCTCCCCTGAAAGGAAAAGAGGGCGATGTTGGAAAGGGCATGGAAGATGATCGGCGCTGTGATGGTGTCGGTCTTTTCCCGGAGCCATCCGAAGACGAGGGCGGAGAAAAAGATCCCCACGTTCCATAGATTGACGGAGAGAACGAGATGAAAGAGCATGAAGATCAGGGAGGTGGCAATCAACCCCCAACCGAGGGGGGCGCCGAGGAGACGGTAGGGCCGGCCCCAGATCTGGTTGAGACGGGTCTGGAGGTAACCCCGGAAATAGAATTCCTCCGGAAAGGCAATGGTGCTGAACTGGTAGAGACACATCTTCAGCCACCGTCCCACCCCCTGCCAGTCGGTAAAGGTGAGGGAGGGTTTTCCGATCCAGAAACGGTAGAGCAGGAAATAGGGGACCAGGACCAGCACCGAAACGAGCAGCCCCGTTCCGATCGACCGGGGAAGATTGTCGAGACGGTATCCGAAATTCTCGAAGGGTTCCCGGTTGAGGGTCAGCAGGATCCAGGGAAGGATGATCCATCCGGGGGTGAGCAAGGCGTTGCCGAACCGAATCAGTCCTGCTGAGAGGGGAAGCAGATGGAGGGAGGCCACAAAGAGAAAGAGGAAAATCGTAACCAGAGAACATTCCACCCCCCACTTTCTTCTTGACATTGATTTCCTTCCCTCGTTAAGTTGATTTCATAACCTATCAAAAAACAAGGGCTTTCGACAAGCAAATTTCATCAACAGGGAGAACCTATGAAGGATTGTCGCGGAGGTGTTTCGATTCTCTATATTTTGTACGGGGTTCTCCTCTTTTGTTTGCTCCTGGTCATCTTTTTTCCTTACAGTCGTTTGGCCGAAAGGCTGATCCACCGTTTCAGTGAGCAACAGAAGGTTGCGATCCACTATGATCAATTCGATTTTCACTTGCCTTTGCGCTGTTCTTTTCAACCCATAGAGATTCTTCTGCCCTATGGCACCAGAAGAATCGAGGCCTACCGGGGAGATTTACTTTCTCTCCGAGTTTCTCCATGGTCTCTGGTCACGGGAACCCTTCATGCAGATTTTGATGGCAAAGGTTACGGAGGTGAGCTCGCGGGGAGTGCCCGAATCAAGCTCCCACTTACCTCAGTGGCGGGGATGTATCTTCTGAAGATACAGGAAATCCGGATCGAAGACGTTTTGGCCCCCTTTTATCTGCGGGATTTCAAGATTGATGGAACGCTGAGCGGTGAAGGTCACATCAAGGTCCCGAAGGAGGCTGGATATATCCAGGCAACAGGAAAGATCGTCGCTTCCCTTCAGGATGGCAGTATTCGGAACATCCTGATTCACGGTCTTGACCTTCCTGATTTTGATTTTCAGACCATTGAGGCGGAAGTGGATCTGGGAGATGGCATCCTCAAAGTCGTCAAATGTCATATCGTCAGCGCGGTCTTTCTGGCGGAAATCGATGGTGAGGTCCGTCTTGACGCAAGGGACGTACGGAAGAGCCGTCTTAACCTGACGGCACATCTCAAAGCACAGGCCGATGATCCCATCAACCTCAAGGGGGTGGCGCAGTTCTTCAATAAGTCCCTCGATGCCGATGGTTATTATCCCTTCCAGCTTCATGGAACTTTCCGAAATCCTGAACTCCTATGATCCGGAAAATCGCTTCTGAAAAATTTGTGATAATGTTTGACTTTACTGGCAATATTATGCTAATAAAATAAATTTATTTGCATTCATAGAGAAAAGGGGCAAATCCATGGAACGAACATTGTCGATTGTGAAGCCCGATGGGGTGAAGAAGAATATCCTTGGTGAGGTGATCCGCCGTTTTCAGGAATCGGGAA
>CAYQVN010000272.1:0-2962 GCA_964420895.1 uncultured Nitrospirota bacterium
TAACGATTGGAGGATCACGAAAAAAAACGCCCCCCATAAGGGGGGCGAAAAAAATATTTACATCGTGTGGGGACATCTCGTCATGGACAATGGAATGGACTACCCGGGGATCCCAGGCAGGGCCTCCTCGGCCAAATAGACTTCCACGCTGCAGATCTTCCGTTTCGAAATACCGAGATACTGATACCGCTCGGGCGTACCGACAATCTCGGCATCCTTGATGCTCAGGAATGTCCGGTCGTCATTGACGATCTCCATGGGCGACTCTCCCGTGTTCGGAACAAACAATTTACCATGAATCTCAATGGCAAGGGTCTTGACCCGGATATCATGGAAGGCGCCGGGAATCTTGTTCGACCCGACAGGGGGAGCCTCTTCCAGGACCTGGACGTAATCGATATGATCCTTGTTGATGATGAAATCGGAATCATTCCGGATCGACTCGTAAGAGTCAACATTCCAGATCTTCAAGAAAGGGGTCTTGCTGTTGAGCAGGTCCGACATCCGGTCTACTCCTCCCGGGATACTGACATTGCCGATATACCGGCTTCCGGCAAGACTGACACGGATCTTGACCGTTCGATTTCCTGGAGCGTCCATAGGAGTCTCTCCTTTTTCAATACGATGTAGGACTTGGAAGCGTTCTAAAGTTCTCATCGGCAGTTCGGAAAAGAGACTTTAATTATTTTTATTTTTTTTAATTTTTTTCTAAAGGTTTCCGGATTCCTGCCGATAAGGTGTTTAAATGCACTTGGAAAAAGGCAAACTATCCGAAAGGGTAGGACGCAAAGCCACCTGCCGTAAGCGAAAATGAAACGGTCGAGGGGTTGCCCGAAAGGGAATACTGGAAAGTATTAATCAAAGCGTCCACATCTTCGGATTGGACGCTTTTTATTTGTCCTCCCGAGAGATGCCGCCGCGAAGGGCCCGCTAGGGTCCGGCGGCATCTCTCCCTCCTCTTTTTTGGGGACGCTGAAAGAGACACATATACATCCCCGCAGGAAGCTTCATGCTCGTTTGCGCACTTCTCATTTTGATCGGTTTTATCAGGAAGGTAGGGCCCTGTCATAAATCCAGACCGTAATGATCGGGCAGGGATTTGATTTACCCCGTCAACTGACTCAAGACAACTCTCAAAGCCTCCGGGGCATCCTGCACAGTATGGACGCCGGGGATCTCCCAGCTTTGTAGTCCCACCACAGGCTTCCCCATCTTCAGTGCCAAAGCAATCTCCGACAGGGTTCCGTATTCGCCTCCTACGGCAATCAATGCATCGGAGGCATGGACGACAACGGCATTCCGGGCATGGCCCATATCGGTTGGAATGGAAATTTGAATCGAAGAATTGGCGGCACTGCGGTCCGGACCGGGAAGGATCCCGACAGTAAGCCCTCCCGTCTCCCGTGCTCCCCGAGCGGCAGCCTCCATCACACCGCCCAGCCCCCCGGAAATCAGGACAGCACCGGCACGGGCGATCTTTTCACCCACAGCGTAGGCAATGGAGAGAACCCCTTCCTCAGCATTCCCCGCACCGATCACACCGATCTGGAGCATGGGCACACTCCTTCAGGAAAAAAATATTCTTTCCGGAAATGAAAATAACGCAATTACTCCGAGAGAGGATGATCACCCATCTTGCCCAGGATCTTCGCCGCTTCGACAACCACACGGTTGTCGTTATCTTTCAGGGCCTTCATGAGAAGAGGGTGCAAGCAATCCTGATCGCTCACGCTATGGAGAGAAAGAACCGTACGGAGGCGTACATCGGGGTCCTGGTCGTCGAGAGATTGAAGAATGGAATCGAGATCGTCCGTCAGAGGTTCCTGGTCGAGAATGCCGAAGAAATCCATCCCCTCGATCTCTCCCAGATCCAGGGACGGCCGTGCCTGGCGCACCTTCTCCGCCAACCCCTGCCCTTCTATGGAGGCCTGCGAAAGGAGGTTGACCACCCGGTCCGGGAAATTCATCTTTCCGATCATGCTGGAAAGACGCGTCGGCCTCCCCTCTTCGAGTTCATAGATCCCGTTGTAGATGGCCGCACCCTTCGTCATCGTCTTGATGGAGGTATTCAGTTTTTCAAACATCTCGGCCGAACTGGCCTCAAGAACAGACCGGGGGGCATAGAGGATCACGGCGATCACCGCCGCCGTTGTATAATCGTAACCGGTGGCAAATAGGTCGCCCCCCTTCCAGATCTCCTTGAGCTGTTCCATCAGGAATTCGTCGGTAATCGGACCCGTGAGGTTGAAGCTCTTGGAGCCATAGATCATCAAACCACGGGAAGAAAAGACCTTCCGGTAATCCTCGCTGTCGAAACTCCGGATGCTCCGGATCTTGTAGGCATGGTCGGCGCTGTTAAACTCATCGAAATTCTTGACGATCCGTTCGTTCGCCTTGGAATAGTAATCGGCGATACTGACGCCGGGGAAGAGATCGAGGATTTTCTGATTGTCGATGAGGATCACACTGTTCAGATTCTGCCGGAAGAGGGTATTCACCGCCTTGATGGCATTGACCTTGGTCAGGCTGCTCTCACTCTCCGAAGGGAGAGTCACCATCACGGAAGTCGGCACATTCAGGGGACGGATGATCTCCGTCAGAGTCGGCAGGTTGCTCCCCGTTCCACCACCCATTCCGCCAACGAGGACAAAAAGATCAACCGACTCCGACAGCTCCTTCAAGACACTCAGGATGCGGTCCCGATTACTGAGCAGGCTCTCCTTGCCGAGATTCAGGTCACGACCGGCGCCACTACGCCCATCAAGTCCCACATGGAGACGGTGCTTCCGCGGTAGTTCCTCCAGAGACTTCAGATCGGAAAAGGAGGTGTTCAGGGCGCAGGCCTGATACCCTTTCCGGACAAACTCGGAGGCCAGGTTGCCCCCGCACTGACCGAGACCCACAACACCGATCTTCAGCCGCTTCCTGAAATCCTGCATCTTCGTTTCAGAAGGTTTCATGC
>CAYQVN010000273.1:0-1656 GCA_964420895.1 uncultured Nitrospirota bacterium
CGGTCAAAGAGGAAATCCTTCAGCGAGGCCATCGCATACCAGCCGAAGGACCCCAGGGCCAGAATCATGATCAGCAGATAGGTCGGATAGAGATTGCGGATCAGTCGTTTTTCAATCATGATGTTTCTTTCAATCGATATCCCACTCCCCGTACCGTCTCGATCTCCCGGCCTGCATCGCCGAGTTTTTTCCTGATCCCGACGATCTGGACATCGACGGAGCGGTCCGTCACGGGATAATCTTCGCCCCGGACGGCATCGACGATCTGGTATCGACTGTAGACCCAACCGGGCCGTCTGGCCAGAAAATGAAGGATCTTGAACTCCGTCAGGGTCAGTTCTACAAGCTCGCCGTTGACCCGGACCTCATGCCGTCCCGGGTCGATGATCAGATCCCGGATCCGGATCACGTCCCCTTCCTTGACTGACGACGGTCCCCGGCGCAGCACTGCACGAACCCTGGAAACCAGGATCTTGGGACTGAAGGGCTTGGTCACATAATCGTCGGCGCCGAGGTCAAGGCCCCCAACGACATCTTCTTCCTCTCCTTTCGCCGTCAGCATCACCACAGGGATGGCCGCCGTCTCCGGGGCCGCCCGGAGAAAACGGAAGACCTCCCGGCCGTCGAGACCGGGGAGCATCAGGTCGAGAACAATGAGATCGGGACGGGCGGTATTCACCCGCTTCAACACCTCGTCTCCCCGAGAGAGGGAGTCCACCACGAAACCGGACTTTTCCAGATTGTAACGGACCAGATCGCGGATATCCTTTTCATCATCGACGACCAGGATTCGTAACGGTTCAGTCATTTTCCAGCCTCTCTCTGCGTCGCAGGCCCTGCCCGTATTCCACGGATTCCAGAAAGAGCCCCATGGCCGGGGCCGTGGGGCCGGCCTTCGTCCGGTCCCGCCCCTCCAGGATTTCCCGCACTTGTGCAGGATCCATCTTGCCCCACCCCACCTCCACCAAGGTCCCCACGATGTTGCGGACCATATGCTTCAGGAAGGCATCGGCGGAAAGATAGACCCGGATCCAGGCACCTTCCTGGAGGATCTCCAGGCGCCGAATCTCACGAAGGGGATGCTTTGCACAACAATCCGAGGCACGGAAGGAGGAGAAGTCGTGCCTCCCGAGGAGGAACTGCGCCGCACGCTCCATCGCCTCAACATCCAGGGGCCGGGGAATGTGCCAGCATCGATTCCGCTCAAATACGGAGGGGAAGGGCCGGTTGAGGATCACGTAGCGATAGGTCTTCCCCAAAGCACTGTAACGTGCATGGAATTCCTCCGGCACCGCATCAACCTTTCGCACCACAATATCATGAGGCAAAAGGGCATTCAAGCCCTTTCGCAGTTCATCGCAGGAAAGCTTGGTATCACTATGAAAATGAGCCACCTGCCCTTCTGCATGTACCCCGGCGTCGGTCCGACCCGAAGCAATCACCTTCGGCCGCACCTGCGTCAGACGTTCCAGGACGGACTCCACCGTTTCCTGAATCGTCACCCCGTTCGGTTGAATCTGCCAACCGTGGTAGGCCGTTCCTTCATATTCCAAGGTCATTTTGAGGTTGCGGGGCATAGGAGATGATTATGTACAAAAGGGGAGAAGGATGGCAAGGAAAAATTCAGAAGCTTCAGTCAGTCGGGCTCTGGAAGGC
>CAYQVN010000273.1:1756-2940 GCA_964420895.1 uncultured Nitrospirota bacterium
CCCCGCCGGCTTACACAACCGGGATCCTTGCCTCCATGTCCCGGATCAATAATCACCTTGTGGACCTTCATCCCGAACTGTTCGGCCAGGGAGGGAGACCCCTCTGCCGGTTCACGAATCTCCTCCTTGTATTTCGCAAGCCGCGTCAGGGTGGAATCTTCGGCCGCCACATCGAGGACGATGCGGTCGGGAGAGGTCAGGGCAAAGACGGAGACCTTCCGGGGGGCGGAAAAATCAAGGACCACCCGGGCTGTTTTCGGACTGTATTGCCCCACCCGGATCCCCTTGAGACTCTCATCTTCAACGGGAATCGGCGCCTTCTTCAAATCAGATGCAAGACGCACATTCCGCAGACTCAGATAGGTCCGTTCCGGCCCGGTCAGATGATGTTCAGTAAAATTCGCGGGGCCATCTAAATCAAGGACCACCCGGACATAATCCTTTCCAATCCGATGCCGGACCCCCAGGAGATGAACCGGTCCCTCACGGGGCGGAGGCGTGACGGCCACAGTTTTCGCTTTTGGGACGGGAGCCGCCGCAACGGCAGGTTGGGGAGCTTCCCTGGGAAACTCTGCAGGACGGGGAAGCTCTGAAAGACGGGCCTCCGCTTTTCCCCTCATATCCCCTTTTGGAAACCATTCGGGGATCTTTGCATATGCCCGGTAGGCCCGTGCCGGATCCTTCTTAATTTTCCGGTAAATCTCCCCGACGAAATACTGGGCATCGTCGGCATAACGGCTTTTCGGATAGTTTTCCGCCAGTCGTCGGAAGATCTGCAGGGCTCGGGTGGAATCCCGGGATGCCCGGGAACGTTTGCGCAGCTTCAGTGTCACCACCCCGGCATTGTAGAGGGCATCATCGGCGCGGCGGGAATCGGGATACCGGTCGGCCACGGTTTCAAATTCCCCGATTACCCGCTCCCATTTGTCGCGATACTTGACCTTCTTCCGGGAATTGACCAGCTGCCGGTAATCTTTTTTGGCCTTCTGGAACAGATTTTCTGAAGAACTTTTTGCGAATACGTCTGCAGAATGGAGAGAGAGTATAAAAAGGAAGGCGATCCAAAAACAAAGATGTCTGCGCGATCTTCTGAAGAATCTATTCATAATCGACATCTTATAAAGTGAAGTTAAACCAAATATTAAAGGAAAAATGACTAAATGTCAAGTTTTAATCAGATTTTT
>CAYQVN010000274.1:0-2933 GCA_964420895.1 uncultured Nitrospirota bacterium
ACGCAGACAGGTCAGAAGATTTCCGATGCCGCCACGCGGACATGTTCCGCCGTGACGGTTGCGGCCTGTTTTCTTGCCGCAATGATGAGGGCGCCCCGGGCCAGGTGATTGGCCTTCCGAAAGAGTCCCCCCGCGCCCTGGTGTATGGCGGTCATGGCAGGCTCATCAAAGAGATTCCGTTGGACACCGGCCAGCCGGAGATGATGGAGGATATATTCCTCCATCTCCTGCCGGTCCACGCCTTTGAGGTGGACCCGGCCGACCACCCGGGAGGCCATGGGGCCTGAGTTTCTGTACCGGAGGTTATCGACGAGATTGGCTTGCCCGGCCAGGAGGATGCTCAGGAAGGATTTCGAGTCGTGCTCGAAATTCATCAGGGTATGCAGTTCGGAAAAGACATCCAGGCGAAGCAGAGAGGCCTCGTCGATGAGCAGGACCACCTTCCTCTTCTTCTCCCGGGCCAGCTCTTCGATCTCGTGGCGGATCCACCGGGTCATGACGGCCCGGGAGATGCTGGTGGATTCGATGCCCAGGGCATGGACGATCTGCCGGTAGAGCTCCAGGATGCTTCCCGAGGAAGCGGTGACGGAAAGCACCCGGTATTCGGAGGGATGGAGCCTTCCGGCGACATATCGCAAGGCCGTGGACTTGCCGCTTCCGATCTCTCCGGTCACCAGGGCCACGGCCCCCAAGCGGATGGCGTAGTGGAAGCGCTCTTCAATCCCCTGGATTGCCGGGGTGACGAGGATCTCCTTTGCTTTCACCTCCGCGGCAAAGGGTTCTTTCGTCAGTTCAAAGAATGTGCGGTAGGCTTTGTTCATCTTATTCCTCCCATAGGCGTCCGCTCTCGGGGGACGCCGATCCGTCGGTCTGCGGGCCTGCAAGTTCAATCCGGGCGTTGCGGTCTCGCCGGACCCGGCAGTTGACATGGAGATCCACCTGCCGCAGCATGCCGTAAGATTTCTGATTCCACCGGACCTCCACGGTTTCCCTGGATTCTTCATGAAAAAGAATCTCCACGGTCTTGCCGATGAGCGCCACAGGGGCCTCAAAGAGCCTTTTTTCCACCACGACACTGCGGTCCCGGTTGACCCGTCTCCGGACGACCCGGCGGAAGTGGTCCCGAAGGTCCTCCGGGGCGCTCCGGAGACACTCCATCTTTGAAGTGAAACGGGCAAAGGGGCTTTGCCCCGTCCCCGAATGGACCCGCGGATGATAGATCTTGGAAATCCATCCCTGGAGGGCCTCGTTGATCGCATCCAGGGACGTGCCCGTGAATCCGGTCAGAAACCCGGTGCGGAGGGTGCGGAAAAACCGCTCGATCTTTCCCTTGCCCTGGGGCTTGTAGGGCCGGGCATGGATCAGGGCGACGCCTAACGAGGCGGCGGTATGTTCTAACTGCCTGGCACGGAAGGCCGAGCCGTTATCCACATAGAGCTTCCTCGGAAGCCCCCGTTTCAGCAGGGCCTGCTCAAAGGCGTTTAAGAAGGCAGCCAGGTTTTCGGAAGGATAGAATTCGGCATGGGGAATGAGCCTTGAGTGATCGTCGATGAAGGCGATCAGGTAGGTTTTGCGCTTCCGGCCGGAAACGAGAAGCGACGGGCCGTGCATGACATCGCTTTGCCAGATGTCGTTGGGGAGTTCCGCCTCGAATTTTCGCCGATCCTTCGGACTCGATCCCGTCGGGGCCATGAGATCCTGCTGATGAAAGAATCGATAAACGGTGGAGAGCGGCAGATCCGACGAAGCTTCGATCACCCCGCGTTGCTTCATCTCCCGGATCAGGTCCGGGACCGTCCGATCGGGCATCTCCCGCCGAAACCGGATCAGGACCAAAGCGGTCTCTTCATCGAGTGCCCGGCTTCGCCCCTGGTCGGACCGGTCCTTCGGCTCAAGGGATTCCAGACGATTCCCGCTCTCCCGGTACCTGCGGACCCACCGCAGGATCGTGCTCCGGCTGATATGGGTCCTTGCGGAGTGGGGAATGTGCCATTTCCGGCCGCACTTCTCCTGCAGCAGCCGCTCCTGCTCGCCGTGATCCAGCCGGTAGGGGCCTGAAAAGTCATGGATCACGCCGAAACGGAAGACCGCAATGTCACGTTTCTGCTCTTTGGTCATCACAAACCTCCTTTTCTAATGGTTTGACGGACCGTACCATGAGAAAAAAGAGGCTGTCACCGGCAATCCCCGGTAGGGTGACCTACGATCGGTCGCAGCGGCGGATTAAATGGGCCGGCGGACCGGGATGCGGCCTCGATCCATCAGGGCGTCAAAGGCCGCCGCCGGACCCTGTTTCCATAGATCGGACAGATAAGCCATGGCGTTTCGCCTGAGATTGCGCAGATAGTGCCGGGCACGGGGCGGGGAAAGGCCGGTGGGCCATCGGCCGGTGGCAATCCGGTGGAAAAGAGCGGATCGAATCTCCTCTTTTGCCGCCTGGATCCGGGGGAAATGGCTGTCCGGCCGGAGGGTGATGATGCAGCCGCACAGATTGCACCGGTAACGTCTTATCGGCAGGGAAACGGGAAAACCGTCAAACAGCCTCTCTACAAAACCGTGACCCCAGAGCCGGTCGTGATGACATCGGGGACAACGACCGGGACGGGACCATTCGTATTGGCGGCCCTTTTGAAAAACTTCCTTGAGAATTACCGAAACAAAATGTATCATGTACCCACTTTTGTGTTTGGGGCTTCGCGCCCCAGGGTTGTGGGTGGATGGGGTCGGCATAACCCCTCCACCCTTTTTTACACACAAAAAAACGGGCCTGCTAAAAGCAACCCGTCTATTGTGACAATCCTGACAATCTTGTCAATCTATTCTGAAAATAAAACCCTCCTTCTATCTCCTTTAATGTGACGACTTACAATTACTTTCGCTCCAAGGTAGAATATGTGCAGCTTCAACGACTGTGTGTCCATCCGCAGTCAGCA
>CAYQVN010000275.1:0-2928 GCA_964420895.1 uncultured Nitrospirota bacterium
CATGGAAGGCATTCACATTGAAAACCTGTTGCTCTTTCTTGAATCCATCCTTTTGATCTTTACGATTATTCTCCTTCTCTACAGCATCCGCGAGGGGAGGCACCGGGACGCCCTGATTACGGAAGTCGGGCGGGCAACACGCATCCTGACACGTCAGGAATATTTCCTCACCGTCACCGATGCCATGCTCGGCGCCGGAGAAGAAGTGATTGGTGCGATCACCGGAAGGACTCCGCCGCAAGAGGACACCAAAAGAATTCACTCCATCGTGGCCCACATTGAAAAACTCATCGACAAGGGGGTCCACGTCGCTTACCTGATCCCCAAATTCCCGGACCGGCTTTATGTCGGCTCTCAGTATACCCGGGCCGGGGCGGAGATCCGTTACAGCAGTTGTCTCATGGTCCAGGATCTGCGTTACACACTCGTCGATCACCACCAGGTACTCCTCGGAGTTCCCGAAGGGGCCGGGAACAAGGAAGCCACAAAGAAAGGCTACATCATCCCTTCCGAGGGCCTCGCCGCCATGCTCGAAGAGAACTTCTATAAATGTTGGGAGGAGAGCCCCACCTACGAGGAATATGTTCGGGAGGTTCTGCGGGAGACCGGGGCCAACCCGAAACTGCTGGCCCGGGAATTTCAGATCGAAGAAAAGGAAATTGAACGGATTTCCCGGTCGTAAACCGTACCCCATCCCTGGAGGATGCATCCTGTGCCCACCTTAGAACGGATCGATTTACAACCGGACAAAATCTGGTGTGACGAACGGGGATGGGGGATCGAGCCTCTCCAGGCGGCCGGCCTCCCCATATCCCGACTCGGCAACTGTCATGTGGTCTCCTTGCAACCCGGCAGTGTACGAGGGAACCATTATCATACAGGCACGACGGAATGGCTCCTGCTCTGCGGAGGGAAGGTTGAGATCGCATGGCGATCGGCCGGCCAACCCGAACAGACCTACATTGAAGAAGCGGCCCCGGCCCTTCTGAAGATCCCTCCCCTTGTCGAACATGCAATCCGGAATGTCTCTTCGACGGAGATCATCCTGGTCTCCTTCAGTGAGCAAGGGGAACGGGATACCGTCTGCTGTTCATCGTTGATGGACTGAAAATGGAGCTGGACCAGACATTTTTCAAAAACCTTCTCGACAGCCTCTATGATGGGGTCTATGTGATCGATAGCGATCGGCGGATCACCTTCTGGAACAAGGCCGCAGAGAGGCTTTCAGGTTTCACGGCCGAGGAAGTCGTGGGAAAGTTCTGTCGCGATCAGGTTCTCATGCACGTCGATGACCGTGGCAACAGCCTCTGTAATATCGAAACCTGCCCTGCGGCTCGGGCCATGGTCGGCGGCGAACAATGTGAGGCGGAACTTTTTCTCCACCACAAGAAGGGCCACCGGGTTCCGGTGGTCACCCGCATCACGCCGATCCGGGATGGAAAAGGGAAGATCGTCGGCGCCGTGGAGATCTTCAACGACAATTCCGCCAATCTCTCCATGCAGGAAAAGATCCGGGAACTGAAGAAACTTGCCCTTCTCGACCCCCTGACGCAGGTGGGAAACCGTCGGTATGCTGAGACGGTTCTGAACACCCGTTATGATGAGATGAAAATGTACGGCTGGTCTTTCGGTCTACTTTTTATGGACATCGATCATTTCAAGGAGGTTAATGACCGGCATGGTCATGACGTCGGCGATGAGGTCCTCCGAATGGTGGCCACGACTCTGGCAAACAGCATCCGTTCCGTCGATACGGTCTGTCGCTGGGGAGGAGAGGAATTCGTCACCATACTCCAGAACGTAAAGGACGTAAAAACACTCTCCTCCGTCGCTGACAAGTGCAGGCTCCTGGTAGAGCATTCAAGCCTCACACGGGGAGAGGAGACCATTCAGGTCAGGATCTCCATCGGCGCCACACTGGCAGGAGAAGACGATACGATTGAAACACTCCTCAAACGGGTGGACCGGCTCATGTACCGGAGTAAAGATGAAGGTCGGAACCGCGTTTCCATTGAAGCGATGTAGTTGCTTCTCCCCTCCCGTTCAAAAATCAACTCGCAGTGTCAGGCACTTTGCACTCCCGCCGGCTTTCAAAAACTCAGACAGATCCGTCTCATGGACTGCAAAACCCCGATCGGAAAGGAGCCGCAACGTCCGGGGGCAGCCTTCATGAATCACGATATCTTTTCCGATAACAACGGCATTGCAAACGAAACGGAGGGCCTCCTCTTCCGGAACGGCAATCGGATCAGGAATATTCGCTTCCAGCACCTTGCAGGCATAGCTGTCAAAAGCGGCAGGAAAATAGAGTGCGCTCTCTTGATCAAGGGGAGCAAAGCAGGTATCGAGATGATAGAAGCGCCGGTCGGTCAGCTCCAGAGAAAGAATGGGTATCTCCGAGGTCTCGGAAATAAAGTTATGGGCCGCGATATCCGAACGGAATCGGTATCCTGCAAAGAGGGTTTCCCCCAGAAAGAGGGCATCGCCCGCCCCTTCAAAAAAAACATCCTCAGGAAGATCCATCACCTCCCAACCTGCCTTCTCGAACCAGCGCCGGAAATGTCCAGACTCGGGACGCCGCTCTTTATGACGGAAGCGACTCAGGTATAGACTCCGTCCAATGGGAAGACCGGCATTCGCCGTAAAAACCATGTCCGGAAGGTCCGGTTCCGGTAATACCTCGACGATAGAACCTCCAAGCCCCTTCAGTAATTTCATCAGGCGATCCCACTGTTCCCGTGACCGTTTGGGATGACTCTGCCGGGTCAGTTTCATCCATGGATTGATGGAATAGCGGATCGCATAATAGTCCGGTTCACAGACGAGGAATTCGATGTTGTTCATACCTTGTGTCCGCCCCAATCCATCGCATCTTAATCTTACTCTTCATCTTAATCAGATGATTTTCAAAGAAGGGATTAAGATTAA
>CAYQVN010000276.1:0-2927 GCA_964420895.1 uncultured Nitrospirota bacterium
GCCGCTGCCAGGATCACACGGGGAACGCGGATGCGCCAGATGATCGTGGCGGCGATCGAGTTTTCATTGCCAAAACCGGTGAGGATAGCGAGGGTTTCGGAAAGGTTGCTGCCTGAAGAACCCATCGAGATGCCGAGGAGGGACGCGAAGATCAATAAGGTACTGAATAAAAGAGTGAGCGTGATGAGCTTCCGGGGGAGGGGATGGAATTTACCTTCCATGGGCAATCTCCCCTTCTTTTGTAACCTCCGGATGGATGATCGGCAGCAGGGCCTCCAGCCCGTCGATCAGGTGGGGTGTGGGACGATCAAAGAGATCGGCTTCGACAACATAGATCTTCCCTTCCCGTACGGCCGGTATCTGCCGCCACTCCTTCCAGGTCTTTTTCAGCCGTTGCGGTGTATGGCCGCCCGCCATGGAGCTGATGATCGTAATGTCCGGCTGCAAGGTCAGAATTTTCTCCCAGGTCAGTTGTGGATAGGGGATGTTTCCGGCGGTTACATTGACCCCCCCTGCCAGGGTAATCAGTTCATGGAGAAAGGTGTGGGTCCCTACGGAGACCATCGGCGCGGCATCGATCTGGAAAAAGACCCGGGGGCGGGTCTGGACCCGGGCGACACGGGACCGGACCTCTCCGATCCGCTCTTTCATATCCTGAACGATTTCCTCCGCACGAGCGGAAGCGTTCAGGAGTCCGCCGATCCTTTCAATGGTTGTCATGATTCCCTGAAGATTTCGGGGATCCACGACATAGACCGGGATGCCGAGCGCCTCAATCTGTTCCACGATATGTTTGGGATTCCCGTCTTTGATGGCCAGACAGAGATCCGGGTGGAGGGCCACGATGCGTTCCAGGTCAAGGCGGATATAGGAGCCGACCTTGGGCAAGGCGCGTGCTGCTTCGGGGACCGTGCTGAATCGAGTTGCCCCTTTCAGGCGAGAATCTTCGTTCAGGAGAAAAATAATTTCCGTGAGGCTGGGTGCCAGGGCGATCACACGTTGGGGGTTCTCTGGTACATCGATCTTTCGTCCCACCAGATCCGTCAGGATTCGGGCGGAAGCGGTAGGGGGACCGAATCCTGTGATCAGAAATAACGATAAAAGGAGGATCTTGCCGATGAAACCTCTCTGGATAGGGGGACCCGGTTGATGGGGGGAATGTGAAAAACCAGATGTCATGCTGTACAATCTCCTTGGTCTACGGGGTTACCGCTGTGGTCGTCTCTTGGATTGTAAGTCAAAACGTATCGGAATGCGAACCCATTTTTCCACGGGTTCGTTTCCTTTTCGTGCCGGTTCGAAGAGCCACTGCTCCACCGAAGCGAGGGCCGTTCTGTCCAGGAGGGAGGAACCACTGGAGGTGGCAAGGCGCACCTCCTGTACATGTCCCTGCCGGTCGACTCGAACATCGAGCAACACGGTCCCTTCCTTCCCCTGTTCTCGGGCCCTCCGGGGATAGGGGGGCGGTGTATTGACCCGGTAAAGGGGCATTGCCTCCTGCAGTACGGCTGCCGAAGTCCCCTGTACTGTCCCGCTTTGCAACGGCCTTTCTGAGGACGGTTGCTCCTCTTCCGAGCGTTTCGAAAGGGTTTCCTGATTTGCAACAGGTGAGGGGAGGACCTTTTGCTCTTCCGGAAGGGGAGAGGTTCTTGGGATTACTTTTTTCTTCTTGACGGGTAGGGTTTTGCGCGCCACAACAGGGGGGTTCTTTTTTGAAGGTTTTGCCTCTACGACCTTATTGCGGGGGTGTGGCATTCCCATCAGGCGCATGCTCAGGACTTGGGGAACGGCCCGTTTGGAAGGGTTCTCCGAAAGACCGGGAAAACGTGTGGCAAAGAGAAGTCCATGGAGCCCCAAGGCGGTGACGGCGGCAAACAGGATCCGTTTCATGGCGCTGCACTCGCATCGGCCTGTAGAGAGATCCGGGAAAGTCCGGCCATCCGGATCTGGTCCAGAACATTGTAGAGTTTCTGATAGGGAAGGGCGCGATCCGCAAAGAGCAGGACGCCCGGTTCCTCGACCCCGGCGGATTTTTGTCGCAGTTCCTCCGTCAGGTCTTCGAGGGAGGTTGCCTTCCGGTCGAGATAGAGGGCGCCGTTGGCCCTGACCGTGACTGAAAGCACCTGGGTTTGATCGATCTCCGCGGATGTGGAAGTGGGAAGCGCAACGGGCAGGCTGCGATGGACGGCCATGGAGAGCATGGCATAGATGAAGAAGACCAGGAGTAGAAAGACAATATCGATCAGCGGGAGCATCTCGATCCGTACCTTTTTCCGAACGGTCAGGACCTTCCTCATCGGGGGACCTCCTCCGTTGCCGTCGATGCGCCGATCATCTTTTCATAGACGATCTCCAGGCTGGTGGCGTAGTTCTCAATGGTATGGGCCGCGTGCTCTACCCGGGAATTGAAGTAGTTGTAGGGGAAGACGGAGAGGATGGCGATCCCGAGACCAGTGGCGGTGGTAATCAGCGCCTGGGCAATTCCGGAGGTGACGACCTGGGGATGTTCAATCCCGGTGGAGCCGAGCATCTCAAAGGAGGTAATGATTCCCAGGACAGTCCCGAAGATCCCCAGGAGGGGGGCCACGGTGATCATGGTGTCGAGTACTCCCATGAACCGCCGCATCTGCCGGACTTCCGCCTCGGCGGCCGATTCCATTGCCTTGATCATAGAAAATTCCCGATGGAGAATGCCCGCGACCAGCACCCGGAGGACATAGTCGCGGGACCCGGTGACCTTTTTCCGGACGGCTTCCCAGTCTCCCTGCCGGCAAAGCTCCAGGGTCTCGTTCGTGAGGGATCGGTTCCGATGGATGGTGATGCCGATCCAGAAGAGGATCCGCTCAATGATGACCGTCAGGACGATGATGGAACAGGCGAGCAATGGCCACATCACCGGTCCCCCGTTGCGGAAGATCTCCAGCATG
>CAYQVN010000277.1:0-2925 GCA_964420895.1 uncultured Nitrospirota bacterium
GAGAATTTTTCGTCGGAGTTTCTGAGTATTGCGGAGAAACATCTCGAACATTGATAAATATTGTTTTCCCCCTCACCTCAATCCTCTCCCCCGGGGGAGAGGAAGTTCAAGAAATTCTTCTCCCATAGGGGAGAAGGTTAGGATGAGGGGGACTACACGAACTGACAACATAAGGTTGACACGGCGTTAGCGCGTAAGGAGTTCCCCATGGGCCCCACAGGCAATAAAGAATACGGAAGCATGTCGGAGATCAATGTTACCCCCCTCGTCGATGTCATGCTGGTTTTGTTGATTATCTTCATGGTGACGGCTCCCATGTTGCAACAGGGGGTGGATGTCGATCTTCCCAAGACAAAGGCCTCGACCATGAAGATCGACAAGGAGCGCCTCGTTGTAACGGTGACGAAAAAAAAGAATATTTATATTAACAAGACTTCCTTCACGGTGAAGGAACTGAAGAAAAAACTGTCCAAGATCCGTGAGGCGAATCCAACACGTGAGGTCTTTCTCCGGGCGGATAAGAGTATCCCTTACGGTTTTGTCGTACAAGTCATGGCGGCAATCAAGGGGGCGGGAATCCGGAAGTTGGGGATGGTTACGGAAGTCTCGGACATCAAAAGTTGACGGCTGTGAAAACAGATGGTACTTCGCTTTCAGCCCTTTGAAGATACGGAATTCGATCGCAATTTCTGGCGGATGTTCTGGGTCTCCCTGGTCCTCCATCTGGCCGTGATCTTTTTCATCTCCTATTCGAAAAGATTCGTCCCTCCCCCCGTCTACTATACGCCGCCTTCTGTTTCGGTCGATTTGGTGACCCTGGTCCGGCCCAAACCGGCACCCAAACCGGTCAAGAAGGCGACCGTCAAAAAGGCGGCTCCGCCGAAGGCCAAAAAGGCCAAGGCCATTGCTCTGCCGGACCGGAACAAGAAAAAGGCCGCGCCTTCCCCGAAGAAGGTCGCCGCAAAGGCTCCGGAAAAAAAGGTGCCCCCCAAGAAACCGGCCAAGGAGTATAGTGATAAGGACATTCATTCCTCCATTTCGGATCTGAAGAAACGGGTGGCCAAGAAACGGATTGCCGAACAGAAGGCCCTGGCCGTCCGTGGCAGGATCACCAGCCGGTTGATGGAGATCCGCTATAAGACCTATTACAACACGATCTGGGAGATCATCAAGAATGCCTGGGTCATCCCCGAAGGGGTCCACGTCCGGCGGGGTCTGGAGACGATCGTCGGGCTTCGGGTCTCCAAGGATGGCAGGGTCCTTTCGATTGAAATTGAAAACAGTTCCGGCAATGATCCCTTCGATCAGTCGGCGATTCGTGCTATTGAAAAGAGCAGTCCCCTCCCGCCACTTCCCGGTGAGGAAGAATCGATGGAGGTAGGGATCCGATTTACCCCTGAGGAGTCTCAATGAAATATCTTTTTTCCATATTTTTTTCCTTCATGCGGTTCTTATTCGTTCTGGCGATCCTCGGGATTGCCGTACCTGCTTCGGCAAAGATCTATCTGGATATCAATGCCCCTACCTTCCGGAGACTCCCCCTGGCGATTCAGGTGTTGAAGAACCTGGCGCCCGGCAGCGAAGACCTTCCTCTGGGGAAAGAACTGCATGAGGCCTTGAGTGATGATCTGGAGTTTTCCGGCCTCTTTCAGGTTCTTGATCCGGTGAGCTTCATCGAAGATCCCGTTCGGTCCGAGATCGATCCGGAAAAGATCCGTTTTGATGACTGGCGTGTCGTCGGCGCCGATGCTCTCATCAAAGGGACCTATCTGCGGGATGGCGATGAAGTGAAGGTGGAGTTCTATCTCTACGACATCTACCTGCAGAAACGGATTGCGGGGAAGCGGTATTATGGTAAGGTCAAGGACCTGCGTAAGATGGCCCATCGCTTTGCCAATGAGGCGGTCCGTCAGATTACCGGTGAACGGGGGGTCTTTGACACACGGATCGTCTATCTCGCCGCCTCGGACGACACCCGGGAAGTCCATATCATGGATTATGATGGTCATAACGATCAGGTCCTTCTCCGGGAGTCGACGATCCTGATTTCCCCCCGCTGGTCTTCCGACGGGGAAAAGGTGGTCTTTACCTCCTACCGTGAAGGGAATCCCAACCTGTACCAGATGACGATCCGTTCCGGTGAGGTCCGGAAGATCTCCGGTGAGCCGGGGATCAATATCGGGGGCGCCTACTCACCGGGGGGCGGTCGGCTGGCCTATGTGATGAGTAAGGATGGAAATCCCGAAATCTATATCCTGGGCAAATACTCCAAGACGCCGAAACGGTTGACGAACAACTGGGCCACCGATGTTGCCCCCCAGTGGTCTCCCGACGGAAAGAAGATGATCTTCATGTCGGACCGGGCGGGCAGTCCCCAGATCTACCTCATGGATTATGACGGCAAGAACCCCTTTCGCCTCACCTACCGGGGCAAATACAACGCCAACCCCGACTGGTCGCCCCGGGGCGACCGGATCGCTTTTGCGTCGATGGTGAGTGGCCATTTTCAGATTGCCACCATCAAACCCGACAAAAGCGGGATGGTTCTTCTTACGGCCAATGCCGGGGATAACGAGTTTCCCTCCTGGTCGCCCGACGGCCGGTTCCTCTGTTTCAGTTCCACCATGGACGGGAAGTCGGATATCTATATCGTCAACGCCAACGGAACGCACCTGCGGCGGGTGACCTCCGGTGCCGCACGGAATTCCGCGCCGGACTGGTCGCCCCGGTTCATCCCGGAATAAAGTGCGGGCGGGAGCGGCGGGACAATGAAAAAAGACGAAAAAAGCATTTTACAGAGTCGGGTTTCTATACTATACTCTCGGCAAATCAATCAAAAGAAGCGAAATAAATCCCTAAGAAAGGAGTGGCGATGATGAAGAAAAATTGGATGGTATGGAGTGTAATGTTCGGACTGATGGTCCT
>CAYQVN010000278.1:0-2914 GCA_964420895.1 uncultured Nitrospirota bacterium
AAACGAGACCTCTATGCATGGCTGGACCGGAAAGATCCTGCACATCGACCTGAGCCGCAAGACCCACACCATCGAACGCCCTTCCCGGGAGGTGTACGAAAAGTGGATCGGCGGAAAGGGCCTGGCCGGGCATTACCTGTCTCCACACGTCACCGAACCGTGGGACTCCCCTTCCATGCCGCTCCTCTTTTTCACCGGCCCCCTCGTCGACACCCCCTCTCCCACATCAGGGCGGATGACCATCATGTCCCGGTCCCCGTTGACCCATACTGTGGGCGACGCATCGGTGGGGGGCAAGCTGGGGACCCAGATCAAGCGGGCGGGGTGGGACGGGATCGTCATCACCGGGAAGAGCGAGAACCTTTGCGGCGTCGTCATCGAAGATTCCGGGATTACCTTCACCGACGCAGAATCATTCCGGGGGATGGAAACGGGAGCGATCTTTGCCGCCCTGGGCAAGGAGGGAGGCTGCGCCGTCACAGGACCGGCAGCGGAGTCAGGGGTTCTCTTTGCAAACATCATTGTCGACACCCGCTACTTTGCGGGGAGATCCGGCCTCGGTCTGGTCATGGCCGGGAAGAACCTCAAGTATCTCCATGTCAGGGGGAACGGGAAAACCTCCCTTCACAACCGTGACGAGGTCATGAAGGCACGGGAGGAGATCTTCCGCCTGGCCGCCGCCTCACCGATCCTCCAGGGGGAGTTCGGGATCACCCATTTCGGAACGGGTGCCCTCTACGATCTGATGCACAACCGGCGGATGATGCCGACCCGCAACTTCCGGGCCACCCGCTTCGAGAATGCCGAGCAGATGAACGCCTGGCATTACCGGGAACGCTACGGTTACAAGAAGACCGGTTGCCGGGGCTGTCACATCCTCTGCAAAAAAAACAACCGGAAGGGAGAGGAACTTCCCGAATTTGAAACCATGTCCCACTTCAGCGCCCTCATCGACAATCACGACCTGGACACGGTGGTAGAGGCGAATCGGATCTGTAATGAAACGGGAATGGACACCATCACAGCGGCGGTCACCCTCGCCTGCCATGCCGAGATCGAGGAGAGGACCCTGACGCCGGGCGAGATTATCGAACTTCTCCGGGACATGGCCGCCTGCCGGAGCGTCGGAGCACAACTGGCACAGGGCTCCTTTCGTTATGCGGAAAAACGGGGAAGAACGGAGTGTGCCATGACCGTCAAGGGATCGGAGCTCCCCGCCTACGACCCCCGGGGGGTCTACGGAATGGCTCTGGCCTATGCCACCTCCACCCGGGGCGGCTGTCACCTCCGGGCCTATCCAATCTCCTATGAGATCCTCCGGAAACCGGTCGTTATGGACCGCTTCGATACGAGCGGAAAGGCCCGGGTCATCAAGATCAGCGAAGATCAGAATGCCGTCATCGACTCCCTCACGGCCTGTAAATTTCTCTTCTTCGCCGCTTCTCTCGAAGAGTATGCCCGGGCGCTCTCCGGTGTCACCGGGATGGAGACCACGGCCCAGGACCTGCTGAAAATCGGGGAGCGGATTTATTATCATGAACGGCTGATGAATACCCGCAACGGATTTACCTCTGCCGAGGATGATCTCCCCCGGCGCTTCTTCACCGAAGGAGGGACCGGCGGCGAGGGGATCACGATTCCACCGATCGACCGGGAAGATTTTCTTCATGCCCGGGCAAACTACTACAAGATCCGGGGGCTCGACGAAAAGGGTCTTCCCACCCGAAAGAAATGTGAAGCACTGGGGATCGAATGGAAAGACTGGTAAGGAAATATGCCGACAAGCTGGTCGCCCAGGGACTGGCGGATGCAGGGGCGCCCCTCCTTGGCGGCCTCGATGCGGAACTGGTCTGGAACCGGGATGACCCGGCCTGCACCCTTTTCGAAGAGGTCTTCGCAGGGCTCAACATCAACAGCCTCCTCTTCGCAAAACCGGCGGAACCTTACTGTTCACTCCTCGACTATCTGGCCGCAGGAAGCGGCGATGCCATTCATCCCGAGGACTGTGAAACGCGGACCTTCCTCCACGATATTCCCGTAGCCCGGGAGTTCACCCCCCCGGTAATCATCGCAGCACTGAAAAAAAGAAAGAGCCTCTACATTGCCGGCAAAGGGATCATCACCTTCGGCACCGTCAGCCCGGAACAGGCCTTCGTCACCTACAGCTCGGTCTGTTTTGCCGGGTTCGTCAAATTCTTCCTTGACTACCAGCGAGGGACAACCACCAGGAGCAACAGCACTGACGCGAAAGAAGTCTTTCACAAATCCTTTGCCGCCTATCGGGAATTCATCACTTCCCTGCCGGAAGGCGCACCCCTTCGGAAAGGTCCCTTCCACGCTTCGGAGGAGGTCATCGGAGCGATGATCGAGGCGGGAAAGCGGACCATCGACTGCCGCATGGTCGACTCCTACTTCGGGAACATCTCCTACCGGTTGGACGACAGGATCTACATCAGCCAGACGGCAAGTTCCCTCGACGAACTGGCCGGTTGCATCGACGCCTGTCCTGTGGACGGCTCCTCCTGTGCGGGGATCACCGCCTCCAGTGAATTCACAGCCCACAAAGAGATTCTGAGCAATACGGAAAACCGGGCCATCCTTCACGGTCACCCCAAGTTCTCCGTCATCCTCTCCATGATCTGCGAAAAAGAAGCCTGCGATCAGAAAGACCGCTGCCACATCACCTGTCCGGAGAAACGGTTCATCCGGGACATCCCCATCGTCCCCGGCGAAGTCGGCACCGGACCGACGGGGCTCTGCCATACCCTCCCCCCTGCTCTCGCAGGAGCCCGTGGGGCGCTGGTCTACGGACATGGGCTTTTCACCATCGGGAAGGACGATTTTCAGGAAGCCTTCGGAAACCTTCTGCAAATTGAACGGATGTGCATGGAGGAGTATGAGAGGAAATTGCGAA
>CAYQVN010000279.1:0-2913 GCA_964420895.1 uncultured Nitrospirota bacterium
GGGGGAGGGGAGGCTGGGTTTTGGGGCAGGGGGGGTGCTTCCCGGTGCGGCCCGGGCCATCGGCAGGATCAACGAAAGACAGATCCCCGTCGTGGTCATTACGAACCAGTCGGGGATCGCCCGGGGATTCTTCGATGAAACCGTGGTGAAGGCAATCCACGACCGGCTTCGGGAGAAACTGATGAGCGAAGGCGCCCATCTCGACGGGATCTATCTCTGCCCCCACCATCCCGAGGGCCATGTACCTGAATATACAAAATCATGCCCCTGCCGCAAACCCGGCACGGCCCTCGTTGAGAAAGCCGCAGAAGAGTTGGGGATTGACCTGAAGGCATCCTTCATGGTAGGAGATCATCTCAAGGACATGCAGCTTGCCAAGGCCGCGGGTATGACCGCCGTCATGCTCCTCACAGGACATGGACGGGAACAGTGGGAGAAGGCCGATGAAGACCTGCGTGTACAAGTGGCTCATGTGGCAGACGATCTCGCAGGGGCCGTGGAGTGGATCCTGAACAGAATCTGAAAGATAAAAAGAACAAAAGCATTTAACCACAGAACACAGAGAAAAACAATACTGGTAAAGGCAGAAACAACAGCGAAAAACATTTGACCACGGGGAACACGGGGAGTCACGGGGAAAAATCGAAAGCCTGTAGCGTCCCGGTTTACCCGGGACGGCAGTTGCTGAATGCTGAATGCCCCTCTCGCAAAGATCGCCAGGGGCGCAAAGAAAAGCAAAACCTTTTTGGAAGGAGAATACCATGCCCCTCAACAAAGAACTGCTTGAAATTCTGGCCTGCCCCAAATGCAAGGGCGAACTCACCTTGACGGCCGAGGAGAACGGTCTCGACTGCGGGGTCTGTAAACTTCGTTACCCCATTAAGGATGATATTCCCGTGATGCTCATCGAAGAAGCGGAAACGCTGGAATCCTGAAACAGTCATCATGTCTCAATCGATGCCGGACCAACCCAAAAAAATCCTGATCCGGGGTGTCAACTGGCTCGGGGATTCCCTGATCACCATCCCCGCCATGCGGGCCTTGCGGGGACACTATCCCCGAAGCCGGATCACCCTCCTGATCAAGGAGCCTCTCGATACGCTCTTTACCGGATTCGATGCCATTAATGAGGTGATCGGTTTCTCCGTCCGGAAAGGTGCGGGGGGATGGATGGATCGCTTCCGGTTGATAAAAAGACTTCGGAGAGAGAAATTCGATCTCTGTCTCATCCTCCCCAATTCCTTTGATTCCGCTCTGGTCCCCTTTCTGGCGGGAATCCCGGAACGGGTCGGCTTCAACCGGGATGGCCGGGGAGGGCTATTAACAAAAAGAGTGCCCCCTGTACCGAAAGGAACGGGGGAACATCAGTCCCGGAATTATCTAAAACTGGTTCCGGGCAATCCGGAGGAATCTGACTTCTCCCTTCTCCCGGAATCAGCTGCGCTGGACTGGGCCGCTGAACAAATCGCCTCTCTGGAGCAGTCCGACGATACTCCCCTCATCGGACTGAATCCGGGCGCCACATACGGACCCGCCAAGATGTGGTATCCCGAACGTTTTTCCGAACTGGGAACCCGTCTCTTCAACAGCATCGGAGCAGGGATCGTTCTCGTCGGCGGTCCGTCGGAGACGGATCTTTGCAGAACCATCGCCCGGGGGATCTCCGGGAAGGTCCTTGATCTCTCCGGCAAGACGGACCTCCCCCGTCTGGCTGCTCTCCTCTCCCTCTGCGACCTGGTGGTCACCAACGACTCCGGCCCCATGCACCTTGCCTCAGCTGTGGGGACCCCTGTGGTCGCCCTCTTTGGATCGACCGACCCCGGGGCCACCTCCCCCCTGGGCGGCCATACCATCCTCCGAAAGGAGGTGGACTGCTCACCTTGTTGGGAGCGAATCTGCCCCCGGGGAGACATGCGCTGCATGGAAGGGATCGAAGTCGAAGACGTCCTGGAGACGGTGATCCGCCTCCTGCCGGAACCGGAGGAAACCCGCCGTGGCTGACCTGACCGTCATCATCGTCAGTTATAACACCCGAGAGCTGCTCCTTCGCTGTATAGAGTCTCTCTACCACGGAGGCGGCCACCTCACGCTGGAACTCTTCGTCATCGACAACGCCTCTCGGGACGGAAGCGCCGAAGCCGTGGCACGGTCCTACTCCCAGGTCCATTTGATCCGGAACGACGAGAACCGGGGATTTGCCCGAGCCGTCAACCAGGGCTTGCAGGCCTCTTCGGGAAGGAATTGCCTCCTCCTGAATCCCGATGCCGTGGCCGGAAGGGAGACCCTCGAAGCGATGGCCGACTATCTCGATGCCCATCCCGAAGCGGGCGCCATCGGGCCACAACTGCTCCATGAAGATGGACGCCTGCAGAACAGCATCGCCTCTTTCCCCACCCTGGCTACGGAACTCTTGAACAAGAGTCTGCTCCGTCGTCTCTTTCCGAAACGCTATCCAGGCAAGAATCGAAAATACTCCGGACCGGTGGAAGTCGAATCGCTCATCGGCGCCTGCATGATGGTCAAAAGGGAAGTCCTTGATTCCGTGGGGCTCTTGGATGAAGGGTATTTTTTCTTTCTGGAGGAGACCGACTGGTGTCTGCGGATGAGAAAAAACGGGTGGAAGATTTTTTTTCTGCCCGACCTGAAGGTCCTCCACCTTCAGGGGAAGAGTGCATCTCAGAAACTGACGGCAGCCCGGATCGAATACTACCGCTCCCGCTACCGCTTCTTCACTTTACACCGGGGAAGGGTCACCGCCATGTTGCTGCGGGCGGGACTGGTTGTCAAGCTGCTCATCGAATGCACCGGCTCCTTCCTCCTCTCCGCCCTCAGCGCCTTTACCAACGAGAAAGAGTTGGCCCGTCTCCGGGTCCGGCTGGGACTCCTCGCCTGGCATCTCACCGGCTGTCCGGA
>CAYQVN010000280.1:0-1338 GCA_964420895.1 uncultured Nitrospirota bacterium
CGTCCTCAGCGTCTCCGCGGTGAACGCTTTTCTTATTTGTTCTGCCCATTCAGAACTCAATCCCCTTCCGCGCCGGCGTCCCTTCCGTCTCAGCCGGATGTTTGATCTTCTTCATCTCCGTCACGTAATCGGCACATTCGATCACCTTTGGGTCGGCGCCCCGTCCGGTGAGCACCAACTCCAGCCGCTCTGGTTTTTCTGCCAACAGATCCAGGAGAGGTTCGACGGAAAGGAGCCCCTGGGAGACACAGTTGTCCACCTCATCCAGAACCACCAGATCATAGATATCCTTGAGGATCTCCTGCCGCACCTCCTCGAAATCGGCCGCCACCTTCCGGGCCAGTTCTTCCCGGTCGACGGTCGGATCAAAACGGGGATGCACTTCAGCAAAACGGATCACCGTCATCTTCAGGGTCGAGGCATGGCCGGCAAGGATCTCGCCGGACTCCCCCCGCCCCCCTTTGAGAAACTGGGCAAAGAGGACCTGTCTCCCATGTCCGGCGGCACGGGTGGCCAGGCCGAAGGCGGCCGTGGTCTTCCCTTTCCCATTGCCTGTATAAACGTGAATCATCCCTCGCATGGGATGCCCTCCTCCCGGAGGCAGACCTTCTCCGTCCCTTCCAGACGAGCCAGGGCCGCTTCAAAGAATCCGATTAAATCAAGGTTCATCTTTCTGTACCGGCGAGGGTTGGGATCTTCAAAATCCCTGCCGTCCATCTCTCGCATGACGCCCCGACACCGCGGATAAATCGTATCATAAAGAGTCTGAACCTCTTTATCATCAAAACAATAAGCTGCATCATAGTCCGTCGTTCTCCCCTGTGGAGAAAAGGCCGTCCCTCGAAGAAGAAAAACACGGTGACTCAGCAGATGAGCCGTGTTGGAGGGAGAGGTCAGAAGGTCGAGTCTGCAGAGAGTATCGAAATTAGCCCGCACGTCCTTGAGGGTCGACTCCTTTTCGAACATAATGAAACCGAGGGAGAGGTTGATCCCGAGATTTTGCAGGATCTCCACAGCGCGTATATTCTGTTCCACCGTCAACCCTTTTCGGAAACGGTCGAGCATCCGCTGGGAAAAACTCTCCACCCCGAGGAAAACATCGCAAAGCCCGGCTTCGGCGAGTTCTGCAAAGAGCGCATCTTCCACGTTGTCAGCACGGCATTCCATCCCGAAGGAGACTTTGGGAAGGCGCTTCGCAATCAGCTGTGCCAGACGGGCGACACGTTCCCGCCCCTTTTTCCCGGGGCCGCAGAAGTTGGGATCGGCAAAATAGAAAGAGGAAGCCCCCAGTTCCTCCCGGACCCGGACCATCTCCTCCACGATATTTTCCGGCGAACG
>CAYQVN010000280.1:1438-2898 GCA_964420895.1 uncultured Nitrospirota bacterium
CTGGGATAAAAACCGAAGACAAAAAAGGCTCCTATTCCTTCCGCCTCTTTCAGGGCTTGAAGATGGGCGAGGAGGGACTCCGTATATTCCCACTGGTAGACCAAATGAAGGACGAGCACCGTCGCCCCTCCCAGGGGAGGCAGGTTGGAGGTATCGATTAGTTCCGTGTCGAAGCCTGATGCCCGCAGCGAAGCGGCGGCATATCCCGCAAGGAGGCAGGAAGAGAGAGGGGTATTGACAACATCATCGCACCGCTCCGCACTTCTTCGAACAGGGGGATCATGAATAACGATTTTCATGGTTAACGGGTATTTCCGAGAAATGAGATGGTCTTCTGAATCTTCCGAGCCTCGTCGTAACGCCTGCACCTACCTTGTCACAGGGAAAGAGGGGGTGTCAAGGAGGATTTCCCGTGTTTCCCGGACAACCTCTAGAAAAGAAACCATCCCGGCTTCCGTCTTCGGTGGAAATAACTCGAATGAAAAACCATTTTTCGCTGTTTCAGTATTTCGGCGATCTTCATGGAGGGCTACTTCCTTTCCGGCAGAGAGGTCACTGAAGGAAACCCCGTTTTCACGGGGTCTCCTTCAGCTTGGGGGGGGAAAGAAGCTACTTCCAGGAAGCAGATACGATCTGCTGCAGCTTCTTGTATGGGTACTTTTGGAGCAGTTCGGAAACGGAGAGTTTCTGATCTCCGTCCCGCATAAAGTGAATCAGCGTGACCGAAGCCCAGTAATCGTCTGCAAAATCGCTCCCCTTCAACTGGAGGGGAACCCCCTTTGCATTCACGGAATGGCAGGCGGCACACGTCACAGGACCGGCATACTTTCCGTCCGGACTGAACTGCAAAGCCTGTTCATAGGTAGTCCGGTCCACGGTTTGTCCAGGACCATCATAGCGGGTAGAATAAAGACCGTGGATCGATTCATGACAGGACTGGCAGGCCAGGGTCCCATGGGCTTTGGAATAGCGGTAGAGAGAATACTTGTCCGGCTGATCGACCGGGAAATACTGTCCTCCTTCACTTTCCACGAAAGGTGCGGCATGGCAGTTGGCACAGTGAGGTTCAGCAGCGGCCAGCCACCAGTCCTTCCCCGCCGAGGCACCGTCGTAGGGAACAGCGTCCCCTTCCGCAGCGTTCCAGGCGGCCAGTTTCAGGTTCCCTGCATCATCCTTGCCGGCCTTGACCAGGGTAGCCCCCTTGTGGTTACGATAGAACCCTTCCAGAGGATTTCCTTCAGTACTGACCTTAGGATCGGCATAGAAATCACGGAACTTCACGGCATCCCCACCGGCCACGGCTTGAATGATTTCGTCGATCGAGAGGTTCCGCAGGGTCTGGCCCGTCTGCGCGACCACGTCCGTCATATTATCCGCGGTATATAGGTCCTGCGTCAACTGGTTATGACAGTTGGTACAGGTCAGCCCACGCCTTTCCCGAATGGTTTTTCCCTCTGCAT
>CAYQVN010000281.1:0-2873 GCA_964420895.1 uncultured Nitrospirota bacterium
ACGGATCAGTTTCTGCGCCGTCTTCAGGAGCGGTTCTTTGTCACGATCGCGGACACTCATAAAGGCATTCCCCTCATGGGGCAGATAGGTCCCGGAGGCGATCTGCGCTTTGGCAAAGGCATTCCCGAAGCGCCGGTCAATCCCCATGACCTCCCCCGTTGATTTCATTTCCGGACTGAGGAGCGTATCCACGCCGGGGAACTTCAGAAAGGGAAAGACCGCCTCCTTGACACAAACGTGATCGATCTTTATTTCCTCGGTAAAGCCGAGTTCGGCCAGGGTCTTGCCGGCCATGATCTTTGCACCCAGTTTTGCCAGGGGAACTCCGATGGCCTTGCTGACGAAGGGGATGGTGCGGGAAGCCCGGGGATTGACTTCCAGAACGTAGATTGTTCTCCCTTGAACGGCAAACTGGATATTCATCAACCCGATTACATGCAGCTCCCGGGCCAGGACGATAGTCTGCCGCCGAATCTCGTCCAACAATGCCCGGTCGAGGGAATAGGGCGGAAGGGAACAGGCGGAATCACCGGAATGGACCCCAGCCTCTTCGATATGCTCCATGATCCCGCCGATCACTACATCCTTCCCGTCGGAAATTGCATCCACATCGATTTCAATGGCATCCATGACAAATTTGTCGATCAGGACCGGGTGCTCCGAGGAGGCCTGCACCGCCGAGGCCATGTAATTTTTCAGGTCCTCTTTATTGTAGACAATCATCATCGCCCGCCCCCCCAGGACATAGGAAGGCCGCATCACAACGGGATAGCCGATCGTCTCGGCAATCGTCAAGGCTTCCTCCAGGGAAGTGGCGGTACCGTTCTCCGGTTGTTGCAGATTCAGAGCCTGCAACAATTTCTGAAAACGTTCCCGGTCTTCCGCCCGGTCGATCGCATCGGGCGAGGTGCCGATAATCGGGACCCCTGCCTTTTCCAGGGGAACGGCCAACTTCAAGGGTGTCTGCCCGCCGTACTGAACCAGCACCCCGTCGGGCTTCTCCACCCGGACGATCTCCAGGACATGTTCCAGCGTCAGAGGTTCAAAATAGAGACGGTCCGAGGTATCGTAGTCGGTACTCACCGTTTCCGGGTTGCAGTTCACCATGATCGTCTCGAAGTCGATTTCCTGGAGGGCAAAAGAGGCGTGGACACAGCAATAATCAAATTCAATCCCCTGCCCGATCCGGTTCGGCCCGCCGCCTAAGATCATGATCTTCTTCCGGTCGGTGGGGTTCGCCTCACACTCCGTCTCGTAGGTGGAATAGAAGTACGGTGTATAGGCCTCAAACTCTGCAGCACAGGTGTCAACGGTCTTGAAGGTCGCCTCAATGCCGAGGCTCTTGCGCAATGCCCGTACCTCCTCTTCGGGGATCCCCCGGAGGGCGGAAAGTCTCCGGTCGGCAAAACCTAATTCCTTGGCTTCACGAAGGAGCGTTTTCAAGTCTGCGGCCTGCGGGATTTTCTCTTCAAAATCGATAATCTCTTTCAGATTGTGCAGAAACCAGGGATCGATTTTCGTCAGCTCGTAGATTTCCTCCAGGGACATATCCTCCCGAAGAGCCTGTCCGATGGCCCAGATCCGTTCCGCGCAGGGGACCCGGAGCGTCTCACGCATCTTGTTGGAATCGACATTCCACGATTCAAAACCGTCACTATCGATCTCCATGGAGTAGATCGCTTTCTGCATCGCCTCCTTGAAGGTCCGCCCGATAGCCATCGCCTCCCCCACCGATTTCATCTGTGTCGTCAGGGTCGTATCCGCCTGGGGGAATTTCTCAAAGGTGAAGCGGGGGAACTTGACAACACAATAATCGAGGACCGGCTCGAAGGAAGCCGGCGTCTCACGAGTGATGTCGTTCTGGATCTCATCGAGCGTATACCCGACGGCCAGCTTGGCAGCGATTTTGGCAATCGGGAACCCCGTCGCCTTGGAGGCCAGGGCTGAGGACCGGGAGACCCGTGGGTTCATCTCGATGATCACGAGACGCCCGTCTTCCGGGTTGACGGCAAACTGAACGTTTGACCCACCCGTATCGACGCCGATCTCGCGGATCACGGCAATCCCCGCATCCCGCATGATCTGGTATTCCTTGTCGGTCAGGGTCTGGGCCGGCGCCACAGTGATACTGTCTCCCGTATGGACGCCCATTGGATCAAAGTTTTCGATGGAACAGATCATGACCACATTGTCTTTCCGGTCCCGCATCACCTCGAGCTCAAACTCTTTCCAACCGAGGACCGACTCTTCCACCAGGATCTGCCCGATCGGACTGGCATCGAGTCCCCACTCCACATAGGAGATATACTCCTCCATATTATAGGCAATGTTTCCACCGGTACCGCCGAGGGTGAAGGAGGGACGGATGATGTTGGGAAATCCGATTCGCTGCACCACATCACGGGCCTGATCCATCCGATTCACATAGGCACTCTCCGGCAGGGAGAGACCGATCCGGGTCATAGCCTTCCGGAACTCGTCACGGTCTTCGGCCTTGCGGATCGCCTCGACATTCGCCCCGATCAACTGCACACCGTAGCGCTCGAGTACCCCCGCCTCGGCCAGTTCCATGGCCAGGTTCAGGGCCGTCTGTCCCCCCATGGTCGGCAAAAGCGCATCGGGCCGTTCCGCATCGATGATCTTTTTTACGACCTGCACCGTGATCGGTTCGATATAGGTTCGGTCCGCAAAATCGGGGTCGGTCATGATCGTCGCCGGGTTGCTGTTGACCAGCACCACCTGGTAGCCCTCCTCTTTGAGGGCCTTGCAGGCCTGCGTCCCGGAATAATCGAACTCGCAGGCCTGTCCGATCACGATCGGCCCGGAACCGATGAGCAGGATCTTATGAATGTCGTCTCGTTTCGGCAATGAAT
>CAYQVN010000282.1:0-2836 GCA_964420895.1 uncultured Nitrospirota bacterium
ATAGCACCATGACGCATCTGGGTTGCGCGGGTCGTACCCTGACGGGCGCGACCGGGTCCCTTCTGCTTGAAGGGCTTCTTGCCGGTGTGGCTGCTGCCGGGGCTGGGTGTCGACGATTCTTCCGGTCATCTGCGGGGGGTGTGCGGGATCGCGGGCCTGGGGGGCCTTGGTTCCGCCGTGGCGGTGGCTCTGGCCCGGCTCGGCGTGGGGCGGTTGATCTTGGCCGACTTCGACGTGGTGGAGCCATCCAACTTGAACCGCCAGCAGTATTTCACCGACCAGATCGGCATGACGAAGGTGGCGGCCCTGACGGCGAACCTGAAGCGGATCAATCCCTACGTGGAGGTGACCGGCCATGAAGTGCGCCTGACCCCGGAGAACCTGACGGGTATCTTTGCCGCGGCCTCTGTCATCGTCGAGGCCTTTGACGTGGCCGATGTCAAGGCGATGCTCGTTAATACGGTCCTCCGGAAGATGCCGGAGACCTTTGTCGTCGGAGCCTCGGGCTTGGCCGGTTACGGCCCCTCCGGGGAGATCCGAATTTCATCCTTTGCCGAGCGGTGTTTCGTCGTCGGAGATGGAAGGACGGCGGCAGCGCCCGGGACAGGGCTCATGTCCCCCCGTGTGGGGGTGGCGGCGCATCATCAGGCGAATCTCGTTTTGCGCCTTTTACTGGAGAAGGAATGAAAACAGCACGAAAGATTGTTCAGAAAACCTTCCGGGTTCCCGAGGAGGAGATTGATGCTCTTCTCCGAGATTGCCGGAACAATGTATCGGAAGCTCAATATTTGCTTGATCAGGTAAGGGAGGGGAGGCCTCTCGACCTGAGGGGAGTGGCAATACTCCTTCAACTTAATGACTCCCGCTTCCTTGATCGGCTCTATGAGACGGCCCGGGAGGTGAAGGAACGGGTCTTCGGAAAACGGATTGTCCTCTTTGCCCCCCTCTATATCTCCAACCGTTGTGTTAACAACTGCCTCTACTGCGGCTTCCGGCGGGGAAACGAAGAGGCCGATCGCCGGACCCTTACGATTCCAGAGATTGTTGAAGAGGCCAACGCGCTCTATGATGCCGGTTACCGGCGGGTCCTCCTCGTAGCCGGTGAGGGGAGCGGCTCCTCCATCGATTTCCTCTGTGAATCGGTCGCCGCCATCTACCGGGAGACGGCCATCCGGATCGTCCATGTTAATGCCGCACCCATGACAAAGGAGGATTTCGCCCGTCTCAAGGCGGCCGGAGCCGGGGTGTATCAGTGTTTTCAGGAGACCTATTACGGTGAAACCTACGCCCGGATGCACCCCTCCGGTCCCAAGAGTGACTACGGCTGGCGGCTCTCCGTGATGGACCGGGTCATGGCGGCCGGTTTTGGTGACGTCGGGATGGGGGCCCTCTTCGGTCTCTATGACCACCGTTTCGAGGTTCTTGCCCTGATCGCCCATGCCCGCTATCTCGAAGAGCACTTCGGCACAGGCCCGCACACAGTGTCGGTGCCCCGCCTGCAACCGGCGGCCGGGTCCGCTCTGACATCCGTTCCTTATCCGGTCTCCGATGAAGATTTCAAAAAGATCGTCGCCGTCTTTCGACTCGCTGTTCCCTATGCCGGGGTGGTGGTTTCCACCCGGGAGGGGGCCGCATTGCGGGACGAGGTAATCCGGATCGGCGCCTCCCAGATCAGCGCTGGTTCCCGGACCGATATCGGCGGTTATTCCCATGCAGAAGAGGAGGCGGGGACGGCCCAGTTCTCCCTGAGCGACGGCAGGAGCCTCGACGAGATGATCGGCGCTATCCTCAATAAGGGGTTGGAACCGAGCCTTTGTACCGCTTGTTACCGTTCGGGGCGGACGGGAGAGGACTTCCGTGCCGCAGCGGAGTCTGGACGGATCCGGGACTTCTGTGAGGCCAATGCCCTCTTTTCTCTCATGGAATATCTCAAGGACCATGGAACGGAAGAGACACAGGCTTCCGGGCGCGCTCAGATCGACTCCCGGGTGGCACAGATCGAGGATGATGCCTTTCGACGTCAGGTGGAGAAAGGACTCGACCGGGTTGACCGGGGGGAAGAGGATGTCCATTTCTGAAAAAGAAAAGGGACATAGGCACTTAGAGACAAAGGCACAGAGTAAAACCAAAGATCAAAAGCGTTCACCACGGAGAAAACCTAAAAACGGACTCTCGCAAAGGACGCCAAGGTCGCCAAGCAAAAGGGATTTTTCTTAATCTTATTCTTCATCATAATCTTAATCCATGTTTTCAGAAACTCAGATTAAGAGTAAGATTACGATTAAGAAAGCTTGACGAGAGTCAACCAAGGATAGCATAGCGCCGGGGTTGATCCCCGGCGGATATTAATGATAAAGGGAGAACTTGAGGGCGGGGAGATGAAGATCAAAGTCAACGGCGAAGAACGTACGATCAAGGAGGGAACTCTCCTTTCCGGTCTGCTGGAAGAATTGGGCCTTTCCACGGCCCGGGTGGCGGTGGAATTAAACCGGGAGATTGTGCCGCCCGAGGCCTACGGCGATACGACGCTGGGTGAGGGGGATGTGCTGGAGGTGGTCAGTTTTGTTGGAGGCGGATGATTCCCCATGTAGAGGCACAAAGCCAAAGGCAAAAAGCCTATCACCACGGAGAAATGCAAAGGCGAAAAGCTTTTGACCATGAAGATCATAAAGAAAATCTCTCGGAGGGGATCTTCCTTTTTCCCTGCGGAGAGCAGGCAGTTCCTCCTCGTTCCCTCTCCCCTCGAGACTGTGTCGCAATTAGCAGCAGGGAGCGGTTAATTTTTTTTTAGATTAGACCATGTTCCAAGAAAAATACGTTCATCGATATGCTACAA
>CAYQVN010000283.1:0-2826 GCA_964420895.1 uncultured Nitrospirota bacterium
TCAGAAAGATTACGATCCGCTTGCAACTTGTTCCGCCATAGAGGCTATGATATGATGATTTCAATTTTAATTGATTAACTTGAATCAATACGGAGAATGAGGACCGTTTTATCGTCATGATTCATCCGACCTATCTTTGTGCCCGTTGTCTCATCGACCAGGCAACCCATGCCGTGGAATTGGCGGTGGAGGATCCAGCGGAACGCCTTGCCCTGATGGAAGAGATCCTCCGCCTGTTGCAGCAGGACTTCCCAGGAAAGATCCCGGCGGAGTTGGGGACGCTGATTCACCGGACGATCCGACGGAAAACGGGGAAGGATCCTTACGCCGCCTTGAAGGAGAAGAGCAACCGCGTTGCCTTGGAGGTGGTGATCCCCCTCCGGGAAAAGGGGCTGACCCTCCGTTCGGCGGCCTGCGCGGCGATTGCCGGCAATGCCATTGATTTCGGTGTCGATGGTTCCCGGAATGCCCTGGAGACCCTTCACGATGAACTGCAGCAGGGACTTGCCATCGATCACTTTAACCGTTTTCAGCGGGAAGTGGAGCAGGCCCGGACGATTCTTTACCTGACTGATAACTGCGGTGAGGTGGTTTTTGATCTCCTCCTTGTGGAACAACTTAAGAAGATGGGGAAGGAGTTGATCGTTTCCCCCAAGGCGGAGCCGATCCTGAATGATGCGACCCTTGCCGATCTTGAAGGTCTCGGGTTTTCCGGTCTGGCACGCCTCCTTCCCCATACGGAGGCCTCCATCGGCCTTCCGCTGGATAAGGCGCCGGCCGATTTCCTGGAGGTCTGGAATCAAGCCGATCTAGTGATTGCCAAGGGAATGGGCCATTACGAGACGCTCTACGGCATCCGGAAGGGGGTCGTTTTTCTCCTGAAGGCCAAATGTGTTCCCGTGGCGGAGAGCCTTGGGGTTGCGGTCGGTGATCATGTCCTCACCTTTTAGCACTCCTTTCCCATGCTGTGGGGAACATAACATTTTTGCGGTACTTTCTTGATTCATCCTCTTTTCTGTGGTACATTTTCTGATAATTCGCACGAAATCAACGTAACATCATTTTCATTCCTACGTGATCTGGAATTTTGGCATCAGAGTCGTGAGGTATGCCGTGACAGGGAAGTGGAATCCCTGAAGGGAGGCTGAATGATTTCATACAAGAACAAGGCCTGGAAACAGGAGATGGCGGTCCGTCTCGACTATAATCACGTGATGGCCCCGTTCATGGGGGAGGAAAACGGTGTTTTCGACGGAGAGATTGAATCCCTGCAGTCTGAGACTAAGGAGATTCATCATGGGATCAAGGAGAAGCGGTCTCAGGGCCGGCTTCCCTTCATGGATCTTCCGGACCAGGATGTCAAGGGCATCCTGGAACTGGCCAAGGCGGTCCGCAAACGGTGTGAGAGTTTCGTTGTCCTCGGGATCGGGGGGTCCGCCCTGGGGAACACCTCTATGCATATGGCCCTCAATCATCCCTACTATAATGAATTGACCAAGACGGGGCGCAAGAGGGCGCCGCGCATCTATGTTCTGGATAATGTAGATCCCGATCACCTGCGGGGATTACTCGATATCCTCGATCTGAAAAAGACCTGTTTTAATGTGATCACCAAGTCCGGGGGGACGGCGGAGACAATGGCCAACTTCCTGATCTGCCAGGAAGCCCTCATCGAGGCTGTCGGCCGGGAGAATCACCAGGATCGGATCATCGTTACGACGGATGAGTCCAAGGGGAACCTGAAACGGGTTGCCGACCGGGAGGGGTATTCCTGCCTGGTGATCCCCGATGGGGTGGGAGGCCGTTTCTCCGTTCTGACGCCGGTCGGTCTTTTGTCGGCGGCGATTTCCGGGATCAATATCCGGGAACTCCTGGCGGGAGCCGCCTTCATGGAGCGCCGTTGTCGTAAAGCAAAGATCTGGGAGAACCCGGGCTACCTGAATGCCGCCATTCATTATATTCTGAACACCAAACGGGGCAAGCGTATCTCCGTGATGATGCCCTATTCGAATGCCCTTTACGGTTTTGCCGATTGGTATCGCCAACTCTGGTCTGAAAGCCTGGGGAAGCGGCATGCCCTCGACGGCCGTGAGGTCTTTGCCGGTCAGACCCCGGTGAAATCGCTGGGAACGACGGATCAGCATTCCCAAATCCAGCTTTACGTGGAAGGGCCGAACGACAAGGTAATCACCTTCATTGGTTTGGAAAATTACAGGGAGAAGATGGAAATCCCCGAGAGTTATCCTGAGATGGAAGGGATCTCTTACCTGGGGAAGCATTCCCTGCAGGAATTGATCCAGGCCGAACAGCAGGCGACGGCCTATGCACTGACCCGGCACCAGCGCCCCAATCTGACACTGACACTGAAGGAATTGAATCCCTTTTCCCTGGGGCAGCTCTTTATGATGTATGAGATCCAGACCCTCTTCTCCGGTGGCCTATACCGGATCAATCCACTCGATCAACCCGGGGTGGAGGATGGTAAAGTGGCCACCTATGCCCTGATGGGGCGGGGCGGGTACGAGGAGCAGAAGGAAGAGATGGGGAAGTTGGGAGCGGGAGATGAGAAATATATTATCGGTGGCTGACCATTTCCTGCAAAGCCAAGTGGGGATGCCGATACGCTGGATCCTTCCGGTCTTCCTCCTTTTCTGGATGACGGGTACGGCCTGCACGATCCATCGTGGTGGCGTTCATGTTGAAGAGGGCCGCCGCGTAGAGTATGGGAATGCTTCATGGTACGGGAAGGACTTTCACGGCAGACGGACTGCCAACGGTGAGATCTACGACATGTACAAGATCTCAGCCGCCCACAAGACCCTCCCC
>CAYQVN010000284.1:0-2822 GCA_964420895.1 uncultured Nitrospirota bacterium
TTCCGTTCATGGTTCGACAAGCTTCCGAGCATGGTGAGCCCGCCGAACCACACGAACGGAAAATCAATCACTTATACCGTTCGCCCTGAGCATGTCGAAGGGCCTTCCGGATTTTTTGCGAGACGATCAACCATAAAGGCAAAGAGATGACCACTGCACGATCGACATTAAGAACTCAGGAGATGCTCCTCAACATGGGGCCCCATCACCCGAGCACCCACGGGGTGCTCCGGTTGATCCTGCGTCTTGACGGCGAGGTGGTGGAAGAGGTCTTTCCCGATATCGGTTATCTTCACCGGGGAATTGAAAAGATTGGTGAATCGTTGACCTACCGGCAGTTTATTCCTTACACCGACCGGGTGGAATATCTCGCCTCGATGAATGTCAATCATCTCTATTGCATGGCTGTCGAGCAGCTGGCTGGAATCGAGGTGCCGGAACGGGCCGAATATATCCGGGTGATCATGGCGGAGTTGAACCGGATCATCAGCCATATTATCGGCTGCGGTGCACTGGCCATGGACCTGGGGGCCTTTACTCCCTTCCTCTACGGCGTGGTGGAGCGGGAAAAGGTGAACGATCTTTTTGAAATGACCTGCGGGCAGCGGCTGACCTACAACTATATGCGGATCGGCGGAGTCTCCCAGGATCTGCCCGAAGGATTTCTGGAAAAGGCTTACGCCTTTCTGGGAGAGATGGAGAAGCGGTGGGATGAGATCAACCGGCTCATCACCGATAACGAGATCTTCGTCCAGCGGCTGGCCAATGTGGCTGTCCTTCCCGAGGAGGATGCCTTCAGCTACAACATTACCGGGCCCAATCTTCGTGCCTCCGGTGTTGACTGGGACCTTCGGCGTGACATGCCCTATTCGGTTTATGACCGTTTTGATTTTGATGTTCCCATCGGAAAGGGGGAACGGGGTACGGTGGGGGACAGCTATGACCGGTACCTCATGCGGGTGCGGGAAACCTACGAATCCCTCAAGATCGTCCGGCAGGCCCTGGATGGATTGCCGGAGGGAGAGGTGCAGGCCAAGGTTTCCAAGGTCTTTAAACCGCCCGTTGGGGAGGTTTACATGCGGGCGGAGAGCCCCCGGGGAGAGATGGCCCTCTATATCGAAAGTGACGGTTCGGTCAAGCCCACCCGGATCAAGTTCAAGACCCCTTCCTTCAACTCCCTGGGGATTTTCAACAAGCTCTGCAGGGGGCACATGCTCTCCGACCTTGTTGCCGTGATCGGAAGTTTTGATATCGTTCTGCCGGAAGTGGACAGGTAAAGAATATGGAATCAAGCAGTTTTATCTTTTCGGAATTTTTGCAGCGGAACTTTCACATCAGCCCGGCCTTTGCCGCCGTGTTGGCGCTGCTCCTCGGTGTCGGGACCTGTGTGGCCTGTATTCCTCTGATCCCAGGGTTCGGAAGTTACCTGGAAAGGAAGGTCTCCGCCGACATCCAGCAACGGATCGGACCGAACCGGGCGGGCTTCCTTCCCTTCGGCATCATGCAGGTCCTGGCCGACGGGATCAAGACGCTCCAGAAGGAGGATCTGATCCCGTCCAAAGCGGACCGTTTCCTCTTCCGGGCAGCGCCTTATGTCTGTATAGTAGGAGTCTTTTCCTGTTTTGCGGCCCTTCCGTTTTCGGAGTACTGGTATCCGGCGGACCTGAATATCGGCGTCTATTACATCCTCTGTGTCTCCTCGCTCATGGCTGTCGGAATCGTTCTGGCCGGGTGGGCCTCGAACAACAAGTGGACCCTCCTCGGCGGGATCCGTTCCGCCGGCCAGATGGTCAGCTATGAGATCCCCATTGCCATGTCGGTCGTGACGGTGGCCATGCACTTTGGTTCTTTAAACCTGGCCGAGATGACCGAGGCCCAGCGGGGTGGTTGGAGCATTGCCTTCTGGAACAGCAACCCCTTTATCACCCTTTCTTTCGTGGTTTACTGGATCGCCGCCCTGGCCGAGTGCAACCGGACCCCCTTTGATATTCCCGAGGCGGAGTCGGAATTAGTGGCAGGCTATTTCACGGAGTACAGCGGCCTGAGATTTTCCTTTTTTGCGATCGCCGAATATGCGGAGATGTTCGTCGTTTCTGCCATGGCCGTGGGCCTCTATTTCGGCGGGTTCTATCTTCCCTTTGAGAATTCCCTTTCTTTCCTGCAGGCACTGCCGGGCGGCGTCCTTTCATTGATCCATCTCGGGGTTTTTCTGGTCAAGGTCTGGTTCATGATCTTCCTGATGATCTGGATTCGATGGACACTGCCGCGCTACCGGATCGACCAGTTGATGGATCTCTGTTGGAAGGGTCTTCTCCCTTTTGCTTTTCTGAATTTCCTCGGTTCCGCCTGCTGGATGGTGCTGGGAGGATAGTCCATGTTGAAGATGATCCGACAGACCGTGAACACCCTCCGCACCTCCCTTACGGGGATGCGGATCACCGCGAGGTATTTCAAGCCGGGGACGGAGGTTACCCGGGAGTACCCCGAGGTCCCGGCCCTTACTTTCGAGCGGACCCGGGGGCGGATGAATGTGACCATGGAGAAATGCACGGCCTGCACTCTCTGTGCCAAGACCTGTCCCGTCGAGTGTATTACCATCGAGACGGAAAAGAAACTGGAAGGGAAGGGACGCCGGGCGGCACGCTTTGTTATTGACTATTCCCGGTGCATGTTCTGCGGACTCTGCGTGGAGGCCTGCCCCACGAAGGCGATCTATCATACGGGGAAGTGTGATTTTTCTTCGTATCTTCTGGAGGATTTGATCAGTGATTTCGGGGTGGGATTTTATACGGAAGAAGAAAAGGCACAATCTATGACCACGG
>CAYQVN010000285.1:0-2787 GCA_964420895.1 uncultured Nitrospirota bacterium
GTGTGGAGAAAAAGCTCAGGCGGAAAAGCAAGAATGCTGGACAACAATAAACCAGCACACAGAGAAAAGCAAGGTGTGGAAAATGCAGGATCAAAGGCGGAAAGCATTTGACCACGGGGGACACGGAGAAAAGCAATAACCTTTCTGACAGGATCTGCAGAAAAAATAAGGATAAACAACCTGTAGCGCCGGGGTTTACCCCCGGCGGGTAGTGTCCCGGTTGATCCGGGACGGCAGTTGAGATGGGGCGCGGGATGGAGAAAAAGACCAACAGAGACAAACCCTGAAAGAGGGGAAGGGACGAAAGTGAATGAAACGTTGTAAATCCATCATGGTTCAGGGGACGGCGTCAAACGTAGGCAAGAGCATCGTCACCGCCGCTCTCTGCCGGATCTTCGCGCAGGAAGGGTTGCGGGTCGCCCCGTTCAAGGCCCAGAACATGGCCCTCAACTCCTTTGTCACGAAGGCGGGGTTCGAGATCGGACGGGCCCAGGCCGTTCAGGCAGAGGCTGCGGGGATCGAACCGACGGCAGCCATGAATCCGATCCTCCTCAAGCCGACAACCGATTCCGGTTCCCAGGTAATCTTGATGGGGCGTCCCGTGGGAAATCTCACGGCCAGGGAATACTATGCCATGAAGGAGAAATCCATTGCCCTCGTCCGGGAGGCCTATGAGAACCTTGCCGACGAATTCGATCTCGTCGTCATTGAAGGGGCCGGGAGTCCCGCCGAGATCAACCTGATGGATCAGGATATCGTCAACATGCGGACGGCCGAGATGGCCGACGCCCCGGTCCTCCTTGTGGCTGACATCGACCGGGGAGGTGTCTTCGCTTCCCTCCTGGGGACCCTCATGCTTCTGCCCGGGTCGTGGCGTGACCGGGTGGAAGGGCTGATCATCAACAAGTTCCGGGGGGATCCCTCCCTTCTGACGCCGGGCCTCCAGCAGATCGAGGAACGGGCGGAGAAACCGGTCCTGGGCGTCCTCCCCTGGTGCGCCGATCTCGGTATCGAGGAGGAGGACAGCGTCGCCCTGGAGCGGAAGGGATCGCACAGTTGCGGAGTCTCCGATCTGACCATTGGCGTCGTCCGCCTCCCCCGGATCTCGAACTATACCGATTTCGACCCACTGGAGGGGATAAACGGGGTGGAGCTGATCTATCTGGATGATCCTTCTTCCATTGGCGCCTGTGATGCCCTGATCCTGCCGGGGAGCAAGGACACCCTGGGAGACCTCGACTTTCTGAGACGAAGTGGCCTCGCCGGGGCGATCCGGGAGTACGCCCGGCGGGGTGGGACCGTCGCCGGGATCTGCGGCGGGTTCCAGATGCTTGGATGTTGGGTTGAAGATCCAGATGGTGTAGAGAGCCGCCGGGTTAAAGTAGAGGGACTGAACCTCCTCCCCTTCCGAACGACGCTCCTTTCCGAGAAGGTGACGGCCCGGGTTCTGGCTGAGGGAGTTGACGGGCTGCACAGTCTTGAGGGATACGAGATTCACATGGGTAAAAGCGTTGCCACCGGCCCCTGCCGCAGGCTATTCCGAATCATCGAGCGCAATGGAGTAACGGTAGATGACGAGGACGGCTGGATCAACGAAGAAGGAAACCTCTGGGGGAGCTACCTCCACGGGATCTTCGAGAATTCCGACTTCACCCGGTGGTTTCTTGCGGGCCTGAGGAAAGACAAAGATGTTGTCACCGTGGAAGGGACGAACTACCACACTCGAAAGGAGGAAGCTTTTGACCGGCTCGCAGAGCTTTTCCGGAAGAATGTCGATGTTGAGGCAATCCGAAGAATGACCGGGCTGACAAGAGGGAAGCAATGTCACCGTTAGAACTTCTTGCGGCCTGTCTCCTCGATCTTCTTCTGGGCGACCCGAAGGGTTTTCCCCACCCGGTGGTCCTCATGGGGCGGCTGATCTCAGTGATGGAAAAAAGAGTGCGCAAGATGACCCGCTCCGGTCGGGGGCGGCGGATCGCCGGAGGGGGGATCGTTCTGGTGGTGGTCTCCCTCTCCTTCGCTGTGCCCCTCATTGTTGTGAAAGCCGCATCGGCCCTCCATCCATTGTTTGGCTCACTCTTCTCTGTCTTTCTCGCCTATACGACACTGGCCGCCCGGACCCTGCACCGGGAGGCGGCGAAGATCAAAGATGATCTTCGGGAAGATGATCTTAAGAAGGCCCGGCGGCACCTCGCCGGGATCGTCGGACGGGATACGTCGGAACTCTCCCGGGAAGAGGTGATCCGGGCCACGGTGGAGACCGTCTCCGAGAACAGCTCCGACGGTGTGATCGCGCCACTTTTTTATCTCATACTCGGTGGGACTCCTCTGGCCATGGCCTACAAGGCGATCAATACCCTCGACTCCATGCTGGGGTACAAGAACGAGAAGTACATTGATCTCGGTTATTTCCCGGCCCGCATCGACGACCTGGCAAATTTCATTCCTGCCCGAATTACAGGACTTCTCTTGGTGGTGGTCTCCTTTTTTGGAAAGGGATCGCACCGGGAAGCCTTCCGTATCATGCGGCGGGACGGGCGGAAACACGTAAGCCCCAACGCGGGGATTCCTGAAGCGGCGGCCGCCGGGGCCCTGGGGCTCCAGCTCGGCGGAAGCAATGTATACGGGGGTGTCCTTGTCGAGAAACCGACGATCGGAGAGCCGCTCCGCCCCCTTACACTCGACGGGATCGGGGGTGTCGTGCAGTTGATGTACGGCGCCTTCTTCCTGATGGCGATACTGGGAATGTTGTTGAGGGGGTTGCGGGGAGGGATATAGGCACAGAGG
>CAYQVN010000286.1:0-2766 GCA_964420895.1 uncultured Nitrospirota bacterium
TACTGCTGCATCCCCGCAGCGATCTTCTGTGGGATCCCATGTTCCACACATTCGCCGGCGCTCCGGATGCCGTTCATGAGGGCCTTCACCGAGGACCCCCCATGACTGATCATGACATTGCCGTTGACACCAAGCAAAGGCGCGCCACCGTATTCGGAATAATCGAATCGTTTCTTGAATCGGGCAAAAGCCGGCGCCAGAAGGGTATAGCCGACTTTGCGCCAGCCGCTGTCTTCAATTTCGTCCCTCAAAACCGTTCCCATGGCGGAGGCGACCCCTTCGCTGATCTTCAGGGCAATGTTCCCGACGAACCCGTCACAGACGATGACATCGACATTGCCATTATAGACATCCCGTCCCTCGACATTCCCGATAAAATTGAGCGGCAGCGACTTGAGGGTCTTTAACACCTCCCGCGTCAGCTCCGTCCCCTTCATTTCCTCGGCGCCGATATTCAGAAGACCCACCGACGGGTTCTCTTTGCCCAGGATATTTCGGGCATAGAGTTCCCCCATGATGGCAAACTGAATTAGATGGTAAGGCCGGGAATCGACATTGGCGCCCACATCGAGAACCAGGGAAACGCCCTTCACATTCGGCAGCACCGCCGCAATGGCCGGCCGGTCCACACCGGATATCGTACGCAGGACGAATTGTGATGTCGCCATGACGGCGCCGGTATTGCCTGCACTCAAAAGCGCGTCGGCGACGCCGTCCTTGACAAGGTTCACAGCAAGGCGGATCGATGAATTCTTTTTTTTGCGGAGGGCTTCAACAGGAGATTCATCCATCCGGACGACTTCCGCCGCATGATGGATGGTGATGCCCAGACCGGAGATGCGATGACGCTTCAACTCCTCTCCGACCTTGGCCTCATCACCCACCAGGATGATCTCGTGCCCGAACTTCCCGGCTGCAAGAACAGCCCCCTCTACCACCCGCTGCGGAGCAAAGTCCCCGCCCATGGCATCGACGGCAATCTTCAAAGGTTCCTCAGAATATTAAAAATCGTGAAGGCACAGACGGACTCTTTACAATGCCGCAAAGTTATACCTCTTCGACAGCAATCACCTCTCTCCCCTTGTAATGCCCGCAACTGGGGCAGACATAATGGGGGAGCTTCGGCTCCTGGCATTTGGGGCAGCGTGACAAAGATGCCGTTTTTGCCTTGATGTGTGTCCTTCTCTGGTCACGACGCATTTTCGATTTTCTTCTTGTCGGTACGGCCATAATCTTTACCTCTCTTGATCCTTGTTGAGCAGTTCCTTTAGTTTTGCCAGGCGGGGATCCGCTACCTCTTCCACGCAACCGCATTCCCGCCGGTTCCGATTTTCGCCACATTGCGGGCAGATACCGCGACAGGTTTCTCGACACAAGGGATGGGCGGGAAGAATCTCCGCTACCTGCCCCATCAGCAATTCATCAACGTCGATTTCCCCGCCGCTGAAATAGAGAACGTCCAACTCATCGGCAACGAGTTCCACCTCCCCCCGCTGCTGTGCCTCGGAAGCCGGACGATATTCCACATCAAAGGCTGCATCTTCCGTAAAGCTGTAGGGGGCAAGACAGCGGCCGCATTGCATGGTCATCTTCGTCTTGATCTTCCCCGAAACGTTCACCGATTGTTCGATCCGGTTCAAGACAAGACGGGAAAGAATCTTCTCCTCAAAATGCAACTCCGGGTCGTCGGCAAAGAGTCGGTTGCCGTCCTCCTCGACGTCAATTCGTAATCCCTCGGGAGGAATCTCGTCAATACGAACCTTCATGTCAATCTTCCCCCCGGACATCAGAAACTGTCACGAAAACAGGGCCTTCGGAAGATGGACCGCCGCATCAAAAGAGACGATATCGTGGCACATCCCAAAAGACCCTGACCATCGCTAAATTGGAACAATATACTGAGTCGATGGCGGAATGTCAAGGAAAAACTTCTTCAGGGAAAAGATCTTAACCTTATGGAATCACAAGGAAAAATTCAATCTGGAGAGGCCAATTTCGAGCGATCGAGGAAAGAGGATCTCGACAGGAGCCGGGTTTCAACGGCTTCGCAAAAACTCCGGATTATAGACGCTATGTGGCATCGGTATGACGGATGTTTTTCCCCTCCACCATGTAGACGACCATTTCAGCAATATTGGTCGCATGATCGGCGATCCGCTCCAGGTATTTGGAAACAAAGATGATCTTCGTCGCGCGGGTAATACTCCCCGGGTCCTCGATCATATAGGTGAGAAGTTCCCGGAGGATCTGTCGGTTCAGATCGTCGATCGCATCGTCCCCTTCGCAGACGGTGTAGGCAAGGCGGGTATCGTGATGGACAAAGGCGTCGAGGGCTTCTTTCAGCATCCCCTGGGCCATCTCAGCCATCCGGGGGATATCGATATAGGGCTTCAACTGCGGCTCCCGGTTCAGTTCCAGTGTCCGTTCGGCGATATTGACCGCTTCATCTCCGATCCGTTCGATATCGGTGCTGATCTTCAGGGCCGTCGTCAGGAAACGGAGGTCCCGGGCCGCCGGCTGCCGAAGGGCCAGGATCTGGATCGCCAGTTCGTCGATCTCCACCTCCAGGCGGTTGCAGGTCAGATCCCGATCGATCACCTCCCCTGCCAGATCCGAGTCCCGATCCCGCAGAGCCCGGATCGAATCGCGGATCATCTCTTCCGCAAGCCCCCCCATATAGAGGAGTTTTTCCTTCAGTTGCGACAATTCCTGGTCAAACTGTTGTGAGGTGTGCTGGGTATTCATGAAAACTCCTTCCACCAACCG
>CAYQVN010000287.1:0-2754 GCA_964420895.1 uncultured Nitrospirota bacterium
TTTCCCCATGAAGATCATCGTCTATACCCATGCCCGCGTCGATGTCCATCCCTGTATCCGTGACGATTGTAATCTCCGTGTCTGTGCCCCCGTCCGTATCTGGAATAATCTCCATGTCCTCCCCGGTAGTGACCCCCGTGACGGTAATACTGTCCATGTCGATGCCCGTCATAGTGTCCGTAATTGTAGTAGCCAAAACCGAAGTAGACCGGTGGAGGGGTATAGTAAACGGGCGGAGGGTAATAAGCCGGTGGAGGATAATAGTAAGTGGGTGGAGGATAATAAGCCGGCGCGGCATAGCGGGGACCCAGGAGATAATCCAGAAAGAGCAAAGATCCTACACCGATGGCGATCCCCTCCCATCTGTGATGACTTCTGCTCCCTGCTTCAGCCGCTGAGTTGAAGGTCAGGGCAAGTACGAAGACCATGGCCAGAAGCCCAATATACTTTCTCATGGCGAGCCTCCTTTTCGGGTGGTACAAACCGTCTCCTGGCTCCTAAAAGCATTGCTCTCCTTTTATCGGGTTCGGTGAAAAAAGTCTCCCTCTTAACTGGTTTTAACATACCCTCAGATGTCATATTTGTCCAATGGGGGAGCGCCTTAGTGGCATTAGAAAGGAAAACCTTCGGCCAGATTATCCTTTGAGCGCTTCCAGCACTTCCCAACGCTCATAGACCCGAGTCAGCTCACTGTCCAACGCCTCAAGCCTTGCCTTGGTTTCAGGCACCTTCTCGCCGTTTGAGCGATAAAAGGCGGGATCCGACAGGCAAGTGTGAATCTGTTCCCGTTCCAATTCAAGCGTCTCGATGCGTTCGGGAAGGGTTTCCAACTCCTTCTGTTCCTTGAAGGTCAATTTCCGCTTTGGGGCCGAACGGGCCGGGCGCCTGTCCCTTTTTTTCTCCCTATCCGGAAGCACGGGAGCGGGCTCTTTTCTCTGCCTGATCCAGTCGTCATAGCCGCCCACGTATTCGTTTACACTCCCTTTCCCTTCAAAGACGAGCGTGCTGGTTACGACATTGTTGAGGAATGCCCGGTCGTGGCTCACAAGAAGGACCGTCCCAGGGTAGTCCATCAGGAGTTCTTCAAGCAGATCCAGGGTCTCCATATCCAAATCGTTCGAGGGCTCATCGAGGATAAGCAGATTGGACGGCTTCGTGAAAAGCTTGGCCAGCAGCAGCCGGTTGCGCTCTCCTCCCGAGAGGATCTTCACCGGGCTCAGCGCACGGTCCGGAGGAAAAAGAAAACCCTGAAGATAACCGATCACATGGCGCCGATTCCCGTAGAGGGTTACATAGTCGCTGCCATCCGCCACATTATCCCGGACACTTTTTTCATCATTGAGGAGCGCCCGGTGTTGGTCAAGATAGGCGGGTTCAAGTTTCGTGCCGTGCCGGATCGTCCCTGCTTTCGGGGCCAGTTGACCGAGTAATATCTTGAGCAGTGTGGTTTTTCCCACTCCGTTCGGTCCGATAATGCCGATTTTATCGCCCCGAAGGATCGTCGTCGAAAACTCCCGGATGACCTCAACCCCGCCGTAGTTGTAACCTACGCCCTCCGCCTCAATCACGAGCTTTCCCGTGCGTTCCGCCTCCTGGATTTGCATCCGCACATCGCCGCTTCGCTCGCGTCGCCCCGACCGGATTCTGCGCATTTCCTGGAGTGCGCGCACCCGGCCTTCATTACGGGTTCTGCGCGCCTTCACCCCTTGCCGTATCCAGGCCTCCTCTGCCGCCAGTTTCTTATCGAACTTGGCGTTTTCCACGGCCTCCTCATTCACTGCGGCCTCTTTGAGTTCCTGATAGGTCTGGTAATTCCCCGGCCAGCTCGTGAGGCGACCGCGATCGAGGTCCACAATCCGTGTCGCGAGCTTTCGGATCAACATCCGGTCGTGGGTGACAAAGAGAAGCGTCCCGCCGAAAGAAACCAGAAACTCCTCCAACCATGCAATGGTATCGATATCGAGATGATTCGTAGGTTCATCCAGAAGCAAAAGGTCCGGCTCACTGACCAAAGCCCTGGCAAGCAGGACCAGCCGCTTGCGGCCGCCGGAAAGCTCAGAGAACTCTGTATCGGCCGAAAGTCCGAGGCGTGAGAGCATCGTCTCGACGCGCGGTTCTATACCCCAACTGCCTGCCGCTTCCAACCGGTGCTGAACGTTTTCAAAAGCGGTCATCACCTTCCCGCTCTGATCCTGCCCCAGCCGGCTGCCCAGATGGTGATACTCGGCCAGCAGTTTTCCCTGCTCACCAAAGGCACCTGCGACCACATCAAAAACGGCGCCGCAAAGCCCCTTCGGAACCTCCTGGGCAAGCCAGGTGATTTTCACGCCCTGCTGGAAGACGATTCTGCCTTCATCCGGTTTGACTTCACGGGCGATCAGCCCCATAAGAGTCGATTTGCCTGTGCCATTCCTCCCAACCAGACAGACCCGTTCCCCCCGGTCAATCGAGAGATCAATACTCTCGAGAACAGGCAGCCCTCCGAAGCTGATTTTGACACTCTGCAGACTCACCAATGCCATGCATATCTCTTTTAGCAACAAATATTCTGCGCCTTGCCTGTGGCGCTTCTACGGCTTCTCATGACGATCACTCAGGCAATTCCAAGGATAGAATCATAACAGAATTTACACATTTTTAACATTTACATTGTTGCAAGGGGAAGGATAGAATAGATTTCTCTTAGAAAGGATTGAACCAAAACTATGACAAAACCTCAAAGGTTAAGAGATAGCGATGCCGTCCTGAAGTATC
>CAYQVN010000288.1:0-2725 GCA_964420895.1 uncultured Nitrospirota bacterium
CCTTACATGATCCGGGTGAGCCGTCTTAAGGACAAATTGAACGATTCCACCCCCTGATGGTCCTTTTTCCTTTCCAGTTGTCTTTTTAAGACCGAATATGCTATAACGGCACTCCGGTATTCCCAAATCATGGGGACTGGAGAAAGGGATTCTCTATGAAGATCAGCAGGAATGAAGTGGAACATGTGGCCGATCTGGCCCGTCTGGAGCTTTCTCCAGATGAAATGGACCAGTTTACCGGTCAGCTTGATGCCATTCTTTCCTACATTGATAAACTCAATGAACTGGATACCTCCGACGTGGAGCCGACGTCCCATGTGATCCAGGTGGGCAACGTCATCCGGGAGGACCGTGTCTGCGATTCCATCGCGCAGGAGGAAACTCTTGCCAATGCCCCGGAAAGTGGCGATGGCTTTTTCAAGGTACCGAAGATTATCTGATTCCGGTGGAGAAATGCCCTTTCCCTTCGCAGGGCGTAAATGAGGTAAGTAGTGCTACGCCAAATTCTGAAATCAAAGATCCACCGTGCCACGGTGACCGATGCAAACCTTGAATACGAGGGGAGTATCACCATTGACGGCGCGCTCATGGAGGCGGCGGGGATCCTTCCCTATGAGTATCTCCGGATCGCCAACCTGAACAACGGTGAACGTTTTGAAACCTATGTGATTCCCGGTGAGCCGGGGAGGGGAACGATCTGTGTCAACGGTGCGGCAGCTCACAAGGCGGGGAAGGGGGATCTGGTGATCATCTTCCAGTATGCCTACCTCAACGAGGAGGAACTCACCTCTCATATGCCGAAGATTATTCATGTCGACGGACAGAACCGGATTGTACAAAAATGACAACGGAATTACACCAACTGACGTTACACCAGGCTGCGGAGATACTGCAGAAGGGAGAGATTTCTTCAGAGGAACTCTGCCAGGCAGTGTTACGCCGTATTGAGGCGGTGGAACCGAAAATTCACTCCTATGTGACGGTGATGAAGCAGGATGAGTCAGTGCCGGTTTCCGGTGAGGCCCTATCCAATGATCCCCTCCTGGCCGGGATTCCCCTGGCCGTGAAGGACAACATCGTCACCCGGGGAATTCGCACCACCTGTTCCTCCCGGGTCCTGGCGGACTTTGTCCCTCCCTATGATGCAACAGTGATCTCCAGGTTGAAGGAGCAGGGGGCGGTTTTGCTGGGGAAGACCAACCTCGATGAATTTGCCATGGGGTCGTCCACGGAGACCTCCGCCATGGGGACAACACGGAACCCCTGGAATCCGGCCTGCATCCCCGGTGGATCGAGCGGGGGCTCCGCCGCCGCCGTGGCGGCCGATGCCTGTATCGCCGCCCTGGGCTCTGATACGGGGGGCTCTATCCGGCAGCCGGCGGCCCATTGCGGTGTCGTCGGGTTGAAGCCGACCTACGGGCGGGTTTCCCGTTTCGGTCTCGTTGCCTTCGCCTCCTCCCTGGATCAGATCGGACCCTTGACCAAGGATGTGCAGGATGCCGCCCTCCTTCTGCAGGTTATTTCCGGTCCGGATCCAAAGGATTCCACTTCGGTCGATCATCCAGTACCCGATTATCTCACTGCTTTAACGGGAGAGCTGAAGGGGGTGACCGTCGGGGTCCCCAAAGAATATTTTATCGAGGGGATGCAGCCCGAGGTGGTACGCGCCGTCCGGCGTGCCCTGGCCCTGCTTGAAAGTGAAGGGGCGAAGATTCAAGAGGTCTCCCTTCCCCACACCGATTATGCCGTCGCCACCTACTACATTCTGGCCACGGCCGAGGCCTCGTCCAACCTGGCACGGTATGACGGGGTCAAGTATGGGTACCGGGCGGAGGGAGCGGAGGAGCTGATCGAGATGTACCGGAAGACCCGGGCCGAAGGGTTCGGGAAAGAGGTGAAACGGCGGATCATGCTCGGCACCTATGCCCTTTCCTCCGGCTACTATGATGCCTATTACCGGAAGGCCCAGCAGGTCCGGACCTTGATCAAGGAAGATTTTAACCGCGCCTTTGAAGCGTGCGATGTCCTGATGACTCCCACCTCGCCGACGACGGCCTTCAGAATCGGGGAAAAGATCGAGGATCCGTTGCAGATGTATCTTTCCGACATCCTCACCCTGGCAGTCAATCTGGCGGGCATCCCCGGGATCTCGGTTCCCTGCGGGTTTGACAATGCCGGCCTTCCCATCGGTCTGCAGATCCTGGGAAAACACTTTGACGAAGCGACGATCCTGAATGTTGCCTACGCCTACGAGCAGCGGAATGATTGGTACAAACAGCGGCCGGTGCTGTAGGGGGAGCGGGAAGGTACAGAGGGGCAACGGCACAACGGCAGAGGCATTCACCGCCAAGACGCGAAGGACGCAGAGAAGGGCGGAGGGGAGAGAAGGCAAGATCCAAAGCAAAAGCATTCACCAGTTCACGGAGACCACGGAGAAAAGCAGAAGATCGAAGGCAAGTCGAAGATCAAAGGCCTCAACGGCTGGGAAGAGGGAAAAAGTCAGTTCCAGGCTGAATGATGATCGCTGAGAGCTGAAAGCTTGATTCCACCATGAAGGACATGAAGGTTATGAAGAAAATAATCAAGGCCAAACTTCCTGTAGCGTCCCGGTTTATCCGGGACGGGTCTTTCCCAACTCCGCCGGAGGGGGAGCGGGGGGACCTCTCCATGAGCCGAGCATCGGAGAAGGAGAGGGAAAAAGGGCGAGATCGTGTCGACCCGAAGG
>CAYQVN010000289.1:0-2700 GCA_964420895.1 uncultured Nitrospirota bacterium
TTCAATGCAGACATTCGTTTTTCCTGTTCGGGGGCGGCTCTTTTCGGATGACAGAACGGCCTTGTTGGATATATGATAATGCAATCATGCCAACTTTAACAAATGATCAGGGCTGCCGTCAACGGCAAACCCCGGAGGATCCTCCATGGCGGTGACGGAATCGCCACGCATTACCCTTGATGACCTGTCCCGTTATTTCCGGGAAGGGTGTAAAGAACCGGATCGTCTCTCCATCGGTGGAGAGTTTGAGCTCTTCGGTGTGGACCCGGAGACGTTCCGGGCGATTGCCTATGAGGGTGTGCCGGGGGTCCGCCTCATCATGGACCGGTTCCTGGCGCAGCCGCAGTGGTCGCCGCAGTGTGAGGGGGAGGAACTGATCTGTCTCCTCGGGGAGGACGGCTCCAATATTACTCTGGAACCGGGGGGACAACTGGAATTGTCCGGTGCCCCGCAGTCCGGGGTGGGTCGAATCCGGGAAGAATTTTCTTCCTACCTGGCGCAACTCCGCCGGATGACAAAAGACCTTTCTGTAGATTTCATCGGCATCGGGATGCACCCCGTGAGCCGGGCCGAGGAAATCCCCTTCGTGAACAAATGCCGCTATGAGATCATGGCGCCCTACCTGAAAGAGAAGGGGAAACTGGCCCATGTCATGATGAAGGAAACCGCCACCGTCCAGGTCAACCTCGACTACACCAGTGAAGAGGATGCCATGGAAAAGTTCCGGACGGCCATGGGGATTACCTCCATCGTGTCGGCCATGTATGCCAACTCCCCCCTTTCCGGCGGAAGACCGAACGGCTACCTGACGATGCGGGAGCATGTCTGGATGCATACCGACCCTGACCGTTGCGGTTTGCTCCCCTTTGCGTTCAAAGAGGATGCCACCTTTGAGGATTATCTCCGCTACTCGTTGAACGTTCCCATGATGTTTATTATCCGGGAGGGGGAATGGATTCCCATGAAAGGAATTCTTTTCAAGAAGTTTCTCGAAGAGGGATACTCCGGTTTTCATGCGACGGAAGAGGACTGGAAACTTCACCAGAGTACTCTTTTCCCGGAGGTCCGGATGAAGCAATATCTCGAGATCCGGGGTGTCGATGGTCAGGCGCCGGGGATGGTGATGACGGTGCCGGCCTTCTGGACGGGGATCCTTTATGATGACGAAGCCCGGCGGGCGGCCTGGGAACTGGTGCAGGACTGGTCCTTTACGGAACGTCAGGAACTCCATGAAGCGGTCTGTCGTCAGGGACTCGCGGCCGTGATCCGGGGAACACCCCTCCTCGATCTTGCCCGGGATTTGGTGCGGATCGCCCGGGAGGGGCTTGCACGGCGGGGTGAGGATGTGAAACTTCTGGAACCGTTAGAAGAGATGATCCTTGAAGAAGGGAAGTGCCCGGCGGAAATCCTCCTGAAAGGATGGGAAGAATCTCATCATGATGTGAAGGCTTTGTTGAAGGATTGTTCTTTCTTTCAGTCCTCCCTTGATACCATTCTCTGAGGAAAAGGGTTACGATATTCCCCGGTTCTTTCCCTTTGATAGTTTTTCCGCCAGTCTCTGATGTTCAGGCCATCCCGCAGTTTTCTCTAATTCCGCCAGATCGATCGATGGTTGTGGCGATAACCGCCGTCGTTTGAGATCAAGGATTCGTCCCACCGATTCCTCGATTCGGGAAAGGGGGATTTCCCCTTTTTCCACGGCGCGAATCACAGCCTCCCGTGCTTTTTCCTGCTTTTCCGGGGCGTGGCAGATCAACAGACCGTCCACGCCTGCCTGCAAGGCCAGGATTGAAGAGGCTTCGATGCCGAAGTGATCTTCGACGGCCTTCATCTCCAGGTCGTCGGTAAAAACCACACCGTTGAAACGAAGTTCCTCTCTTAAAATTTTTTGCACAATCTTTAATGAGAGTGTGGCCGGGTGCTTCGGATCGAGGTGGGGGTAGAGAACATGGGCCGTCATGATTGTCTCCACGCCGCAGGCGACGGCCTGAATAAAGGGGAGCAGTTCCCGCCTGCGCAGGAAACCGACTTCATGACAAACTTCGGGAAGGGCAAGGTGGGAGTCGAGGGTGGTGTCGCCGTGTCCCGGAAAATGCTTTCCGCAGGCGATGACTTTCTCCTGGAGCCCCTTGATGACGGCGCAGCCGAGGTCGCCTACAAGGGCCGGATCGCTGCCGAAGGCACGTGTCCCGATTACCGGGTTATCCGGATGGGTGTCAATGTCGAGGACCGGGGCGAAATCGAGGTTGATTCCCACGGAAGCCAGTTCTGTGCCCGTGGCGCGACCGAAATGGTACGCCAGGTCTCGGGAAGCGGCCCGTCCCAGGGCGTCATTTCCGTGGAATTGGGTGAAGGGGGCGGGAAGGCGGGCGACGCGTCCTCCCTCCTGGTCGATGCCGACGAAAAGGGGAATTTCGGCGGCCGCCTGGAGTTCCTGTACCAGTTCCGCCGTCTGGAGTGGTGTCTTGATGTTCCGGGCAAAGAGGATCACCCCGCCGATGCCGTACTCCCGGATCAGACGGAGAATCGATTCATCAGGACGGGTCCCTTCAAAACCGCAGACAAAGAGCTGTCCGATCTGTTGCATCCGATCCATGAATGCCTTATACCATGAAAGTCATTTAAGATCAAAACCGAAAAGCATTCACCACGGAGCTCACGGAGGACACGGAGAAAGGCAGGAGATAGAAAAAGCAAGAT
>CAYQVN010000290.1:0-2688 GCA_964420895.1 uncultured Nitrospirota bacterium
TCCGACTCGGCAAAGACCGTACAAAGATTACTGATCACCGCCGCACGGGCAGGATCGTGGGGCACCGCACCGAGTTCGGGAAGATCCATCTCCAGGACCTTCGCCATCACCTCTAAAAAGCGGCCCGTCCCGGCGGCACAACGGTCGTTCATGGCAAAATCGACCACATGACCAGCCTCGTCGAGGCGGATCACTTTGCTGTCCTGTCCCCCGATATCGATGACCGTCCGGGTTCCCGGAAAAAGATGAAAGGCCCCCCGGGCATGACAGGTAATCTCCGTGATCCGGGCAGTGGCAAAAGAAACCTGTTTTTTCCCGTATCCCGTCGCCACAATGGAGGCAATGGCCTTCCGTCGGACTGTCGTCTTTTCTTCGGCAATTGCAAGAGCCGCTGCCGCAGCCCTGGCCCCGCTCACCCCGGTATCGACAATCCCGTAGGAGCAGTGTCTCAGATCTTTGGAAAGGATCACGGCCTCCGTCGACCTCGATCCCACATCTATACCAGCATAAAACATATAACCGCCTGATTTCGTTATAAATTTTTTTTGATCATAACATTCGCCCCCATCCTTTGCAAGGCTTACATGGCCGGCGCTTTCTTTGCCTTGACACCTTTTCTGAGAGTGGGCTATACTGAAAGAAATGATGTTAAGGGTATCGTTTTCATGGAAAAGGCCCATCCAAAAAAACAGCGTTATTTCATTGAAAGAGACCTCTTCTTTCAAACGCTGACGCTTCTGCTCACCGTCCTCCTCGGCGGGTTTCTTCTGCTCCTCCTCTCCAAGACAATCAGCGGCTATGTCGACTCCTCTATCCTCTTTCTGATGCTCTTTGTCGGCTATTTCCTGCTGATCATCTTCTTTTCCTGGTCCCTGTCGCGAAGATTTATCGGGCCTTTCAGCCGCCTGAAGGGGAACATGAAGGATATCTCCCAGGGGGATTTCACCCTCCGGCTCATGGTCCGAAAAGGAGACGATGTCCGGATCACCCATTTCGTCGAAGAAGCCAACCGGATGGTCGTTTCTTTCAACAACGCCATCGAAAAGATCAAGGATCCCTGCACGGAACTGGAATCCATTGCCGGACAGGTCATCCGGAAGATGGAATCCCACGAGGAAGTCCCCAAGACAGAATGCCTGGAACTGCTCCAGTCTCTTCAGGAGCGGGCCGAAATCATCCAACAGTCTGTGGGACATTTTAAAACGGGCAAACGCTCACTGAAACCCTGACCCATCCTCTCCTTTTGTCCCAAGACTTTTCGCTATTTTTTCCTATCCATAGGTCGGACAAATCGGGTTGTATTGACCTTTATTCGATTTTGACAATCCCCGCTGTTTCCGATATCCTCACAATATCACCGATTGACATCCGACAATGGCTCCGACCCTTCTACCTGACAGGCCGGCATGGGCGAAATCAAAGATCTTCTCAAACAAGGTGCCTCCCGGCAAAAACTCGAGGCCTTTCTCGACCCTTTTCAACTGAAGGCCAACCCTTTGGTTCTGAAAAATCTCGTCTCTCTCCAAAAACATCTTGCACCCCACTGTGATTCTGAAGCATTCCTGCACCGAGTCCTTCGCGCCATCAGGGAGACCGCAGATCCTGAACAGGCACTGAACCAGTTGGAGCGTTTTTTCCTCTCCATGGATGATCCAGCATCGGTTCTTCCCCTCCTGGCCGAGGGGCGTCACACCCTGAACACCCTCTCCATCATCTTCGGTGCCAGTCCCTACCTTGCGAATATCCTGATCCAGGACCCCGGCCTGCTGAACTGGTTGATACAGGACCGTGTCTGGAAAGACCCTGTCGACCATGATGCATTGCTGGAGGAGATTTTGATGGCCTGCGCCGGGATCGACCGGATCGACGAGGCCTACCCGATTCTGCGACAGGTCAAAAAACGGGAGATCCTACGTATCGGCGCAAAGGATTTAACGGGCTTTGCCGAACTGACGGAAACCACCGAGGGTTTGACGGCCCTTGCCGAGGCCACCCTGGAGGCGGCCTACCGGGTGGCAGACCGCTTCCTGAAAAAAAGGTTCGGCACCCCCCAGGTTGAAGGGGCCGACGGGAGAGTACGGGAATGCGCCTTTGCCATCCTCGGCATGGGAAAGCTCGGTGGCGAGGAACTTAATTTCAGCTCCGACATCGATCTATTGTATCTTTATGAATCGGATCAGGGGGAAACAACAGGGATCCCCGATGCCTCAGGGGGCGTACAGGGGAAAGTCGAGAATCATCTCTATTTCGTCCGCCTCTGCGAACGGATCACCGACCTGATCCATGCCAATACGGAGGACGGCTTTGTCTTCCGTGTCGATCTTCGTCTCCGCCCGGAAGGAAAACAGGGGCCCGTTGCATCCTCTCTGAGGAGTTACGAACTCTATTACGAATCCTTCGGTCAGACCTGGGAACGAGCGGCCCATCTCAAGTGTCGGCCCGTAGCCGGTGACCTCGCCCTCGGACAGGAGATGATCACCCTGCTGCGCCCCTTTGTCTATCGCAAGTATCTCGATTACGGGGCGATTGCCGAGATTCAGGAGATGAAGGGACGGATCCTCCGGAAACTGGCCCTGGGCCGGGCACAGGGATTCAATGTCAAGCTCGGCCGGGGCGGTATCCGCTCGATCGAGTTTCTGATTCAGTCCCTGCAGCTTCTCTTCGGCGGGAAAATCACCTGGATTCGGG
>CAYQVN010000291.1:0-2672 GCA_964420895.1 uncultured Nitrospirota bacterium
GGGCGCCATATCCTCGGATGAGGCTGAGGCAATCGATGGCGACGACCTTCCGGTCGGGGAAGAGATCGCCGAAGATCTGGAGTGCCGCTGCATCATTCGGGTGATTAAAGGTCGGGACCAGGACTGTTCCATTGGCGATGAGGAAGTTTGCGTAACTTGCAGGGAGTCGTTCTCCTTCCCTGTCTACACGACCGGGGGTAGGGAGGGGGACGATCTTGAGTGGCCTTCCTTCCGGTGTCGAGGTTTTGGAAAGACGCCGCAGGTTTTCCTGGAGGATGTCGAAGTTTTCATCCTCACTATCCTCCTCTATAACGGCGACAATCGTTTCGGTATCGACAAAACGGGCAACATCATCGACATGGCCGTCGGTATCGTCACCGGCGATGCCCCCTTTCAGCCAGATCACTTTTTTGATCCCGAGAAAATCTTTCAGCTTCTCTTCGATCTCGACTTTCGACAGACCGGGGTTCCGGTTCGGATTGAGGAGGCACTGCTCCGTGGTGATCAGCAGTCCTTCACCGTTGACGTCGATAGAGCCGCCCTCCAGCACAAGTCCGGGGGAGAAGCGGGGCATGGGGAAGAACGCTTCGATTCGGGCGGGGATCATGGTGTCCTTCAAAAGTCCGGGGTATTTGCCTCCCCAGCTGTTGAAGTCCCAGTCAACCATGGCAAGTTCCCCCTCATCGTTGTGGACAAAGGTGGGGCCGTAATCCCGGAACCAGACATCCCCGTAATCGGCACGGAGGAGGTGGACCGCGGTGGGAGGGATCCCGGTCTGTTGCAACCTTTCCTTGACCCTCTCCTCCATGTTTCCGTCCCGGACAAGGAGGCGGATCTCCTCCTTTTCGGCGAGGGCTTCGATAATGGAAAGGTAGGCCTTCTCGACCTCCTTGAGGCAGCCGGGGAAAGTCGTCTCGTCATGGGGCCAGGCGAGCCAGAGGGCGGCCTGTTCCTCCCATTCGGCGGGCATCCGGTAGCCGAGGGCACATGGGGTCTTCGAAAGATTCTCAGACATCGTCGCGGGTCAGGTCCTTGTAGAAGGCGGGTTTGCGGTTTTTCAGGAATCCCCATCCCGCACGGATCTGCTCATTCATGGAAAGATCAAGAGTCGAAATCAGGATTGCCTCTTTCTTCTCCGGTGCCCGAGTGAGGACATTCCCGAAGGCGTCACAGAGGAAGGAGCCACCCCAGAATTCCAACGTGCCTTCGATGCCTACCCGATTGACGGCGGCGACATGGATTCCGTTGGCGATGGCATGGCCCCGCTGGACCGTCTCCCAGGCGTCATGCCAGTCCCCCTCCTCGGGAACTTCTCCTGTGATCCGGCCGATGGCCGTGGGGAAAAAGAGGATCTCGGCCCCCTGCAGGGTGCAGAGCCGGGCCGCTTCGGGAAACCACTGGTCGTAACAGATGAGGACGGAAAAGTCGGCGTATCGTGTCCGGTAAAGGGGAAAGCCGAGATTGCCGCCGGTGAAATAGTCCTGTTCATAAAAGTATGGATCTTGGGGAAGATGGATCTTCCGGTAGGTGGGAAGAAGACTCCCGTCGGCATCAATGACGACGGCGGCATTGTAGCACTTCCCGTCGGCCCCCTTTTCAAAGAGGGGGAGAATGATGACGACTTGCAGGGCTTGCGCAAGAGAAGCGAATCGTTTGGTGGAAGGTCCGGGAATGGTCTCGGCCAGATGTGCCACCGGGCAATTTTGTTCCCGGGGGAAATAGCGGCTCCGGTAGAGTTCGGGAAGGCAGATGATCCGGGCACCCTTCCCTGCTGCCTCCTGGACGGCCTCTTCCGCGCGGTCCATGTTCCGGACGGGATCTTCGGACATCGCCATCTGTAGCAGTGCGATGGTCGTTTCTGCTTTAGCCGTGTTGTTTGAGAAAGACATTAAGGTATCGAAAGCTTGAAAGGATCAATGCCAGGCCCATGCCGATATAAAAGACGGCGAGAAATGGCTTCGGGATCGAGGAATGGCGGAGGGTAATTCCCATGGCGACCATGAACACTACGATGATGTAGCTCTTCCATGATTGGAAGGCAAAGAGACAGTGTTTCCCCTCCATCGGGAGAATCCGGCCGAGGTTTTTGTCCACCACCTTCAGCAGTCCGAAGTGATGGATAATAAAGGAGATGGTGATGCCGAGGACTGCCGGCACCAGGACTGCCGCACCCTCTTCCACGGCAAGCCAGTGGATGGCGAAGTTGAGGAGCATGACCCCCACACCGATCCAGAGGAACCCCGAAAGGAGGAGCAGGATATGTTTTCCCACGCCCGGTTTATATCGTTCCAGTATCATCCAGTTCATGGGAAGAGTATAACGGGAATGGTGGTGGCTTGTCAAAAAGAGTTTGCCGTCCTGAATGATGGACAGCTCTGTCTCTCCAGCATTGAGGAGCCCATTCCTTTCTTGACATCGAAAGAGGCGGTTGATAAGATGTGCAGTCAAGATTCAAAGAAGATGTTTGTCAATACTTTCAAATAGATAGAGAGCATTTGCGGACAGGACCACCAAGGAGACATTTTTGAAGAAGAAACCCTGGGGTGGGCGTTTTTCCAAGGAGACGGACAAGGCCGTCGAGGCCTTTACCGCCTCGGTCCATTTCGACAAACGACTGGCTCCCTATGTTTTTAAAGGGAGTTTGGCCCATTGCCGGCTGGTGTGCCAGTGAA
>CAYQVN010000292.1:0-2650 GCA_964420895.1 uncultured Nitrospirota bacterium
CTTCACACCCAGCATCTGCAGGAACGGAAGTTGGACCTCGATAGAATGTTCATTTCGATGGGCGACATCGTCTTCCTGGAAGGGCAGCCCTTCTGCAAGGAGAGAAGAAGCCAGTTCGGCATCGATCGTCATCGCCCCTAAGGGAGTCGCCCACTCCCCCTCCGCCATGACGGCCACATCCGCCCCCAACCCGGTGTGGTTCGGACTGAGAATGATGCAACTGGAAGGGAGCTCGACCTGGGAATAAACGGCGCCGGCCACCGCACCGGAATAGAGATATCCGGCATGGGGAGCAATCGTCCCCACGGCCTTCCGGGAAGATCCGGGGTGGAGATAGCCCTTGACAACCGATTGCAGGCGTTGGGGATCAGCGTCATAAAAGGTCCCCGCCACGGCCGGTCTGCGGATCATTCGCCTCTCCTTCCTCGTAAATGAGCGTCACAAAACTAACACAGATTCCCCGTCGTGACAACAATGAATCGAACGATCAGAAGGAGGTATTCACGATCCGGTACGGTTCACATTACGGAGCTTGTGAAAGGGCGCGTCTCCCCCTTCATGGCAGAAGGCAAGGGTCCACCCCTCTTCCCGTGCCTGACGGAGGAGCCTTTTTTTCGTCTCGAAAGTCCGCAGCGGTTCGAGATCGAATGCCGAGATATAGGTCCGGGGAAGATGGGCTGCCGTAGGAATGATATCACCCGTATAGAGGATCGTTTCTCCCTCCGACTGGACCAGGACCGATTGATGAAAGGGCGTGTGACCCGGTGTCATCATGAGGGTAATCCCAGGGACGATCTCCATCGAGCCATGAAGTAGTTCCAGTTGTCCCGAACGGACCAGGGTCGGATCCGCCTGCAGAAGATACCCTTCTTTCGTCAGTTCATTGGGAGAAAGGGCCGACTCCCACTCCCCTCCCTGCACAAGATAGACGGCCTTCGGATAGGCCGGAACGACAGTGCCGTCCGGAAGAAATTTAAGATTCGCTCCGGAGTGATCCCAGTGAAGGTGGGTGTTGATGACAATATCGATCTCTTCGGGCGTCACCCCGGCCCGGTGTAGCTGATCCGTTAAGCTCTCCCCGCTCCGGACATGATAGTCCCTGCCAAACCGTTTCGCCTCTCTCGGCCCGATCCCCGGATCGATGAGAATCCGATGTTGCGGCCCGATGATCAACAGCGGATTTACGGGCAGGTCGACGCAGTTCTTTCGGACTCCGCCGACCTTCTTCTCCCAGAGGATGCGGGGCACCACTCCGAACATCGCTCCGCCATCGACCCGGAGAGAACCGCCTTTTAAAAGAAGACACCGAAAATCCCCGATTTGGATTTCTCTTTTCATGGGAGTTATTAGATACATGGAATCACCGGACAAGTCAACCTGCCGGGGAGACCCGAATCCAGCTATATCGATAAATCGAATTTGACAGAAGAGGCAAAACATGTTGTAATCATTGAAATATTAACGGAAGGTGATTTATGATCGAAGTCGGTGTGGGCAGTTCCATCCAGGCGGATTCTCTTGAGGCGGCGCAGGAAGCGGCGCAGAAGGCCATGTCCGGAAGCGGTATAATCCGTGCTGACTTTGCACTTCTCTTCGCCACCCCCCACCATGCCGATGCATATCCCGAAATTCTGGAACAGATCTCCAAGATCACCGGCGCCGGCCATGTGACCGGTTGCAGCGGTACGGGGATCCTGACCCAGGAAGGAGAAATCGAGAACGGCCCGGGGATTGCCGTTATGGCCATCCATTCCGACACTCTCTTCGGTTACCCCTTCCTCTTTCATGAAGCAACCACAAAAGAAACTACGGCGGGCCACGCCATCGGAGAACTCGTCCGGGAATTCAAGCGAAGAGATGAAGTGCTGTCCCTCTTTCCCGATCCAGCATCCCATCATCCTCCCGTCCTGCTCAAGTGCATTGAGGAAGAGCTTGCGTCTGAGACAACCATCATCGGCGGATGCCCATCGAGTACAGAAAAGAGTGGCAAAACCTTTCAGTTCAACAATCGGGAGGCTTCCAGCCACACCCTGGCAGGGATCTATTTTACGGGCGAATTCACGCCGACGATCGGCATCACCCAGGCCTGCCATCCGGTAAGCGGCCCCCTCATCGTCACCCAGGCCGAAGGCACCCGAATTGAAGAACTCCGGGGTCGCCCGGCCATGGAACATCTGTTCCAGATACTTAAGCACCCCCAGGCAGGACAAAAAACACCGCAGGAGTTCATGATTGGCCTCCCCGTCGATCCCGCCGACACGGAACTTACGGCGGGAAACTACACGGTGCGCGCCATCACCGACACTGATCCCTCGGGGGGCGCCATCTTCACGACGGAGGAAATCATGGAAGGCAGCCCTCTCTCCTTCGTCGCGAAAGACCCTGAAAGGGCGCTCCAGGATTTCGAGGAGATGGTGGCCTCTCTCGCAGACCAGCTCCTGTCCAATCCGCCCCGCTTCGGACTCTATTTCAACAATACCCACCGGGGCAGCCGCCTCTACCCGGAAGAAAACGTCGACATTGAACTCATCGGGAAATACTTCGGAGAAATCCCCCTGATCGGATTCTCTTCCAACGGTGAATTTGCCCCCATCAAGGGGTTCAACTGCTTTCACAACTATGCCGGAATCCTCGTACTGATCTCCGATCC
>CAYQVN010000293.1:0-2646 GCA_964420895.1 uncultured Nitrospirota bacterium
GTCCCGACGGTATCTTTGTAGAGGGAGATCAAGTTGCGGGCGTGGCTTTCCATGGGGATCAGGTGATCTTGAGTGTGGGGGATCATCTGCCGGATCTCTTCCGGGTGCCCGGCGGCATAACGGACCGCCTCCCGGAGGGCTGCGGCATTGCCTACTTCAAAGAGCAGGCCGTTATGACCGTGAATCACAGCCTCCGGCATCCCCCCCCAGTTGGAGGCAATGACCGGAACCCCATGGGCCAGACTCTCCCGTGCCGTGATGCCGAAACTTTCGCTTAACGAGGGGACGATACAGATATGAATTTGAGAAAAGATTTCCGCCAGATCGGTCACGGCATCATAGGGACCGTGGTAGTTCAGATTCGGCTGTGTCTGTGCAAAATCCCGGAAGGCCGGTGCCTGGGGGTCGTTGCCCCACAGATGCAGGGGGGCGTCGAGATTCCGGAAGGCATCAAGGAGCAGATTGACCCCTTTTCTCGATTCGATGGAGCCGAGATAACCAAAGCAGGGCCAGGGGATTTCCTCTTTGTCCGGTGGGGCATCGTGCAGATCGATCCCCAGGGGTTCCACCTGGATTCGTCCTTCCGGCAGGTGAAAGGTTTCTTCATAGATCTTCCGGAGGAAACGGGAAGGGCTGGTGAGAAAGGCTGCCTCATCGATGATCCCGGCGAAGTGTGCAAGTCTCGTCTTGAGATATCCCGTCAGAAATTTACGAGTCCCATCATGGAAGGGCTCCTTCGGGAAGTGGCATTGATGGAGACAGCGCAGGCAGTCCTCCGGTTCATATCCCAGACGTGCACAGTCATAATCATTTCTGCCGTAGTCGATCATGTGGTAACGGACGCAGAAGGGCCAGAAGTCGTGGAAGGTGATCCCGAAAGGGACACCGGCCTCCACGGCGCATTCGGCAATGGAAGTGGAAAGACCGATGAAGTGATGAATGTGGACCCCGTCAAAGTTCTCCTCCCGTAAGAGAGTATGGAAGAGGGCATCCGTGTCCGACCGCCGGTACAACTGGGACGGATGGTCAAAACGGGAGATGTTGACCTTGACGACGGGGATTTCGTCCTCCACGGCATAACGCTGCGTCGACAGGTGCGGTTTGCTGGGAACGTGATGCTGTGTGAGGACGGTGACTTCATTCCCGAGCCGGACCTGTTCTCTCACCAGTCGATGGACATAACGCCCCGTACCGCCGGTATTCTTTTCAAAGGGGGCAAATTCGTGAACCACATGGAGAAGCTTCATTGTTATATCCTACCCACCAGGTCGGGCTGCAATCGGAGCGCTTCCGCTTTGGCTGCCTCCGCCTCGTTACTTCGTCCCTGTGCCTGGAAGATCCGACTCAGGTTGACATGGGCTGCAGCCAGTTGCGGCTGGGCCGCCAGTGCTTTTCGGTAGAGCTGTTCCGCTGTCTCCAGATCCCCATCATCCATCAGGATATTTGCAAGGTAAAAGTTGTCCGCCACCGATTCCGGGTGGAGGGCCAGCGCGCATTCGAAGGCCTTTTTGGCATCATCTCTTCGCTTCAGGTTGAGGAGAAGAAGCCCCAGATGGGTATAGGAAGGCGAATAGTAAGGATTGACTTCGAGAGAGCGCTGAAGATGCTCTAAGGCCGAAGGGGCATCTCCCATTTCCTGCGCCGCTAAGGCAAGATGCATCCAGGGCCGCGCAAATTCCGGAGCAATCCGGGTGGCTTCGGTGAAATCCGTAAGGGCCTCCTCTCGTCGTCCCTGTTTCCAACGGATCTGCCCCAGCAGGACGGCGGTAAAACAGGAGGAGGGGTTGTGTGACAATGCCTGTTCGTATGTTTTTTCCGCTTTCTCCGGGTCAGTAGTTTCCTGGGCGTTTCCCAGATAAAGGTCCGGCAGATAGAAGTCGGGGGTTGCCGCCCTGGCATCCTGAAAGCACTGGATGGCCTGCGTGATTTGATGATGCTGAAACTGGTGGATCAGGCCGTTATAAAGATTTTTCTCTACAGTCGTAAATCCGAGAGGGATATATCCCGATCCCTTTTTAGTGCGGGCTTCAGGGATCTCCGCGAGCCATTCGACCCGGTGTCCGGAAAGACCGGTTGGATGAATTCGTCTTCCTTCCTCCTCATAAAAAGTGAATCGTTCCGCAGCATGAAGGGATTCCATCCGCTCGGTCTTGACGTAATGATGTGCCTGGGTGGCGATTGCGGCGCGTAGCGCTGGATCTCCAGCGATCCGGTCCAGGATTGCCGGGATCTCTTCCGGTCTCTGGAAGAGCAGCCCCGTCTCCCCGTCAACGACATGATGATAAGGTTCCAGGTCTGCGCAAACCGGGACAGCTCCGAAGGCCCCGTATTCCAGGAATTTTACGTCCGACCGGCAGAGGTTGTAGTCTGTCGGGAGGAGGGGGGCGAGCCCCACATGGAGGGTCTGCAAGAAACGATAGAAATCGTCCAGTGATCCAGGCGGGGTATAGATCTTTTGCGTTTCATCAAGATCGTGAAAAAGCTCGAAAATTTCACGGGATCCCATGATGGAAAGATGCGCTTCAGGGTGTTTCCGAAACCAACCGATCAGGTGCGGGGTCGCCTGCCGCATGTCTTCGAGATGGCCGTGTGAAACGCCCCAGACGACGATGAGGGGTGAGGCGTGCCTACACGTGGACCAGGTCA
>CAYQVN010000294.1:0-2632 GCA_964420895.1 uncultured Nitrospirota bacterium
TCGTGTGGTTCGGCGGGCTCACCATGCTCGGAAGCTTGTCGAACCATGAACGGAACCCGGAACACGACTTCACCATTCGATCTTCATCCCATGATACTCCGGCGCCGCCACATAGTCCTTCCGAAGGGGATGGCCCACCCAGTCCGATGGTAGCAGGATCCGGACCAGGTCGCTGTGCCCGACAAATTCCACGCCGAAGAGATCGTAGATCTCCCGTTCATACCAGTTGGCCGACTTCCAGACCTCTTCCGCCGTCGCAACCTGTGGGTTCTCCCGGGGAAGCTCCGTCTTGACGACCAGGGTCTCCCGGCACTCTGTAGAAAAGAGATGATAGATGAGATCGATCCGATCTTCCTTGTCTGCCGCGGTCTCGCACATGAGGGACTCAAAACCAAAGACGTCCCGCAGAAGGCGCAGGACCGGAATGATCCGCGCCTTTTCAACCCGGAGGACGGGGAACTGCCCCTCTTCTTCTCTGTGAAGGAGGACTCCGGGACTCTCTTTTCCAATCATCTCGACGATCTCTCCGACACGACTCATCCTTTTGCCCTCACCAGCCGAGGTTCCTGATTAATTTTTTCCATCAACTTCATGCATCCCTCTATCAACGCCTCAGGACGAGGCGGGCAGCCCGGCACGTAGACATCGACGGGGATGATCTTATCGACGCCGTTTAAGACGTTGTAGCTGTGGACAAATCCACCGCCGCAGTTTGCACAGCTCCCCATGGAAATCACATATTTCGGTTCCGGCATCTGCTCGTAGAGACGCTTGATTCGAAGGGCCATTTTATAGGTGACCGTCCCGGCCACGATCATCAGATCCGATTGACGGGGCGTAGCTCGGGGGATCATCCCGAAACGATCAAAGTCGTAGCGGGACATCCCGGTCTGCATCAGTTCAATGGCACAGCAAGCCGTGGCAAAGAGCATGTACCAGAGGGAGTTCCGAAGTCCCCAGCGCATGGTCAGCTGATCAAGTTTCGTAAAGAAAACGTTTTCCGGCAATTTATGTTCCAACAATCCCATTTCACGCCATCCTTTATTCGCTGCGGATCGTCTTAACCCAACTCAGATCATCCTTTTTCCAGACATAAACCAGCCCCGCCAGGAGGATCAGGACAAAAATCAACAGTTCTCCCAACACGTAGAACCCCATCCCTTCCCCGATCATCTTCCGAAAGATCGTTGCCACGGGATAGATGAAGATCACCTCAACGTCAAAGATGATAAAGATCACCGCAATGATGTAAAAGCGAACGTTATACTGGACCCAGCCTCCCCCGATCGGATCTTCTCCACACTCGTAGATCATTTCTTTCTCTTCCGTCGGCTTTTTCGGCCTCAGAAGAGAGGACAAAAAGAGACTTCCCCAGACAAAGAGGACGGAAAATAGGATGAAAACCAAAACTCCGGAAAAGGCGTACAGCATAACTCTCCTCAAACACTGTTCTATTTTCTCGACGCTCATAGAAACATATTTGAAAAATAAAGGGAAATTCATAAAACTGATCCCCTCCATGCGAAAATGTCATAAGAGAATCCAGATTCGGATTGACTTCAAGACCCCTTATCTTTAGTATAGTTACGTCATTTTCCTCAACTTGAACTGAAAGGGTGCAATGGACGATCATCGCCTGAAGGTCTTTTGCAGCGTGGCGAAAACACTGAATTTTTCCAAGGCCGCAGAGGAGAATTTCATTACCCAGTCCGCGGTGAGCCGGATTATCAAGAATCTGGAGGAGGAGTTGGGGGTTCAGCTCGTCAACCGGCAGCGGGGGGCCGTTTCTCTTACTTTGATCGGCCGGGAGTTTGAAAAACGAGCCATGGAAATTCTCAACATCCATGCCGCCGCCCGCAAGGAAGTGGACGAACTGGCCAACTCCGTGAAAGGTGTCCTGTCAGTAGGCACCAGCACGACCCTGGCCCGGTATGTCTTCCCCGACATTCTCTTCGCCTTTCAGAAGAAATATCCCCAGATCCATGTCAACCACCGGGTCACAAATACCCGGGGCATTCTAAAGGCACTGATTGAAGGAGAAATCGAGGTGGGGATGGTAGAGGACCAGGTCTTCTATCCCGGCGTATTGACGGAAAAACTCTGTGAAGACGAACTGGTCCTCATCGTGGGGAAGAATCACCCCTGGACGAGCAAAAAGCGTATCACCCGGGAGGAACTGATCCAGGAATCCTTCATCCGGAGAGAGAAAGGGTCCGGAACCCGCCACATGATGGAGAACCGGCTCCGGAAGATGAAAATCAAACCAACGGATCTCAACATCGTCATGACCTCGGCCAGCACGGATCTGATCATCAGCGCCGTGGAAAAGGGGATCGGCACCGCCTGCGTGTCGAAATGGGCCATCCGGGAGAAAATCAAAACCGGCAAGTTAAAGACTGTGGAGATCTGCGAGGAACCCCTCTCCCGGGATTTTCTCTTTATCCGCCTCGACCAGGAACTCCATACCCACGTGGCCCAGACCTTCCTAAATTTTCTACAGGAATCCCCGCTGCCGCCGGCGCCTTGAGATGAAAAACCGTCTCTCGCAAAGACGCAAAGTGCGCAAAGTGAACGAAATCAAAAGCAAGAACATTTTAGACAGGATGAACAGGATTGACAGGATCTGAAAGAC
>CAYQVN010000295.1:0-2624 GCA_964420895.1 uncultured Nitrospirota bacterium
GGAAAAAATCGAAAAAAAGATTTTACTGGCCCATCAGGCGATGCTCGACCTTGGTTTCCCCTCCCCCCGCATTGCCGTGGCCGCCCTGAACCCCCACGCCGGAGAGCATGGCCTCTTCGGGGAGGAAGAAGAGAGAATCATTCTGCCGGCGGTGGCGCAGGCCCGGAAGAAGGGGATCGATGTTACTGGCCCTCTCCCACCGGATACGGTCTTCCACCAGGCCTATCATGGACGATTTCATGCCGTCGTCTCCATGTATCACGATCAGGGGCTGATTCCACTGAAGATGATCGCATTTGAACAAGGTGTCAATGTCACCCTCGGCCTCCCGATCATTCGCACTTCCGTAGATCACGGCACCGCCTTCGATATTGCCGGCCAGGGGAAAGCCAACCCTTCAAGTTTGGTGGAAGCCGTCTCCATTGCCCTGCAGCTTGTCACAAGGAGAATAGAGGACAAAAACCTCTGACCGGGGCATCTGCGGGATTGTCAATTTTCTCTGTCATTTTTTCCCTTGAAGGTGACAGACAGATACCTTATTATGACAGTAGGATAGATCTTCATTAAGATTGCCTGTTTCAGGAAAGCCGGTTGACTGATGTCGAAAAAAGCAAAAATGACCTTTCTCATGCGGAAAGCGCCCCACGGAACGATCTATACCTATGAAGGCTTAGAAGCACTCCTGATCTTCTGCTCTTATGAACAGTCGATCACCCTGGTCCTGATGGATGACGGTGTCTATGCACTGAAAAAGGGACAGGATACCTCGGAACTTGGAACCAAGGAGTTTTCCACCACCTTTCGAGTTCTGGAGGACTACGGTGTCGAAAGGATTATTGCGGACAAAACCTCACTGGAAGAACGAGGGTTAACGGTTGAGGATCTCATCATCGATGTGGAAGTCCTTGACTTCCCCGAGATCATGGCCCTCATGAAAGAACAGAAGGTGATACTTCCCTTTTAGACCTTCCTACCCTTCATCTTCATCTCAATCTTACTCATACATCTTAATCTTAATCATCCTACTTCCCAAAAGCAAAATACAGATTATGATTAAGAATAAGATCAGGAGCAAGAATAGAGCAGAAAAAAAAGGCCGATGAGAGGTTTCTCATCGGCCTTTTCTTATTTATTTTGAGAAATAACTACTTGTCTCCGTCCCCGTTCGGTGTCCACCATTCTCCGGTCTCAAGAAAATCCTGAATGGAGTTTGCGGCATTTCGTCCGGCCCCCATCGCCAAGATCACGGTGGCTGCGCCGGTCACGATGTCGCCACCGGCAAAAACCCCTTTCTTGCTGCTACGACCGGTCGTCTCATTTTCGACCTCAATGTAACCCCGCCGGTTCAGTTTCAGGTCCGGTGTGGTCTGACCGATCAATGGATTGGCGCTGGTACCGATGGCAATAATGACGGCATCCATATCAAGGACGAATTCCGAACCCTCGATCGGGATCGGGCGGCGCCGACCCGAGGCATCCGGTTCGCCGAGTTCCATCTGGAGGCATTCCAATCCGGTTACCCATCCGTCATCGTTCCCAATGATCCGCACAGGAGCCGTCAAGTTTTTGAACTGAACCCCTTCGTGCTCGGCATGATCAACCTCCTCCGTCCGTGCCGGCATCTCCTCCCGACCACGGCGGTAGACGATGTAGGCATTGTCCGCGCCAAGACGGAGGGCGGTACGGACGGAATCCATGGCCACATTCCCGCCTCCGACAACGGCGACATTTTTAAACCGCTTGATCGGCGTATCATAATTCGGAAAATCGAAAGCCTTCATCAGATTGTTCCGGGTCAGGTATTCGTTGGCTGAGAAGACGCCGTTCAGGTTTTCGCCGGGGATATCCATAAACCAGGGCAGCCCCGCTCCGCTTCCGATAAAGACGGCATCAAACCCGTCTTCCTTCATCAACTGGTCGATAGTCCGGATCTTTCCGATCACATGGTTCATCTTGAAGACGACACCGAGCTTCTTCAGATAATCGACTTCCCGTTCCACAATGGCCTTGGGAAGCCGGAATTCCGGGATCCCATAGACCAGCACACCGCCCGCTTTGTGGAGGGCCTCAAAAACCGTCACATCATGGCCTTTCAGGATCAGGTCTCCGGCAACCGTCAGGCCGCCGGGGCCGGCGCCAACAACGGCAATCTTCTTGCCCGTCTTCGGAGGCAGTTCCGGTAGGGGCGCTTCCCCATGGGCCGCTTCATAATCGGCAACAAAACGCTCCAGGCGGCCGATCGCTACAGGCTCCTGTTTTTTCCCCAGAATACACTTTAATTCACATTGCTCTTCCTGGGGGCAGACACGGCCGCAGACCGCTGGCAGAAGATTCGTCTCTTTGATGACCTGGACGGCTTTTACATAATCCTTGTCCTTGATCGCCTTGACGAATCCGGGAATGTTGATGGACACCGGACATCCCTGAACACAGAAGGGCTTTTTGCATTGAATGCACCGTGAAGCCTCCGTCAATGCCTGTTCGTCGGTATACCCCAGTGTGACGGAACCAAAGTTCTTTGCCCGAACGTGAGGATCCTGTTCCGGCATGGCCTGCCGGGGAATCTTCGGCCTCTTCGGTTTTGCCTTCGGGGCCTCTTTCGTTTGTTTCTCGTCGCTCATTAT
>CAYQVN010000296.1:0-2623 GCA_964420895.1 uncultured Nitrospirota bacterium
GAATGATTAAAGAATCATAGCACAATGGGGAAATGATGCAAATGGATTTTTGGTTTCAGTTAGGATGAGCTTGTAGGGAAGATGGAGTTTTCACAAAGCTGTTAGAAATACCAGGCCATCTCCACCTGCACGTAGTCGTCCTTGCGGAACCCGGCGAAGAAATCGTCGGCGGGGATGTTTTCAAAGATGCGGGTCTCAAAAGAGAGTTTCCAGCTCTCGCCGATCCGGCGGCTCGCCTCGAGGTTCCAGAAACGGGCATGGTTCTGCCGGTCAAAGATCAGGCCGAGAAGCGCCTCGGTGCTCTGCGCATCGTTCAGGGCGAGGCGAAGACCGACAATCACATCATTCTCAAAGGTCGTCAGCGCCTCCCTTCCCCGATCGTCGTAGAGGTATTCCGAGAGGAGCCCAAGGTCCCAGGGAGTGCCGAGAAGACCGACCAGGGTATACTCGAAACCGCCGGTGAGGGCCAGGTAGGAATCCCCCATCCCGCTCCGGTAGATCGTCTCCAGTTTCCACAGCCAGTCGCCGAGGGTGGCCTGGAGATCGAGACTCGTCTGGTGGATCAGATCATAAAAGGGAGTCAGCACGGGATCGGCGGGATCGCTGAAATCCGGGAGATAACGGGGCTCCCGGCTCGTCCCGTAAAAATGGGCGATGCCGATGTCCCAGTCGCCGATGGAATGGGCCCAACGGAGGGCAAGATCAAGATGGTGCCGCTTTGCGCCGGACTCGAATTCCGGATGGTCGGTATCGACGAGGAGGGGAAAACGGAGGCGACCCTTTTCGCCGGGGAAGGTCCGTTCACGAAAGTAAGGGAGCAAAAAGAGATCGACCGTTCCCCAGTCGCGGATGAAAGAAACGTCCACCATGGGCTGACCGAGTTTGTCTTCCGTGTCGATATTCTCCACGAGATCGGTCTGGTTGATGATGTCCACAAGATGCTGGGACTCGACGACCCCCCAGAAGACCTTCCCGATTCCTACCCGCAGCTCCCAGTCTTCCCCGACCTTGAGCCAGGTCAACTCCCGGACATCGAAGTGGGTCCGCTCGTCGTCATGCTGGTCGAGGCGGAGAAACGGGGTAATGGTCAAACTCTGGTTTCCGTCGTCCCATTCATGGTAGTACTCCGGCTCCGCCGCAAAGGAGAGATTGTCGCCGTGCTGCCCCGAATCGAGAGCCGCCTGAGGAAAGAGGCGCACCTCCGAGGCAACATAGCCCGACCATTCGTTGGCCGAAGCCGTAATGGGAGGAAAGAGGAGAAAGAGAAGTGAGAAAAAACCGATTGTGAAGGGGCGGACGGATTGCATCATTCCGGATCCAGTCTTAAACGATAACGATGTCGTCCCGGATAAACCGGGACGCTACATACCACGGATGGTTCGGTAGCACCCTCCTTTACGGGGGACACTTTATTCACTTATTGCCTTTGATTCATTTATGTACTTTCTATCCTGTCAATCCTGTTCATCCTGTCAAAGAGGTTTGCTTTGTTGTTTTTGTTTTTAATCTTTCATCTTTCCTATTTCGCCCGCTTCAGGCTGTTCCGGTTGAAATCCTTGTCGGTCAGGCCGTTTCGAAACTTGTAACTCTTCCAGCTCAAAAGCGTACTCTTCCCCGTCTGATGGTTGACCATGAACATCTCGTCGGCCCGCCAGTATTTCTCCAGGTACTGTTGATACCCCTGGAAGGTGAGCGTTTTAAGCGGAGAATTCTTCCGGTCGAAAAAATCGATCTTGAGGGGACGGTACTCAGCCTTGTCGATCCAGACGACCTGCCGGGTATAGCCGGAATTAGGGTCGACGGGATAACGCTCAATGACGAAACAGTCCTGCCCGTCGAGGCTCTCGTCCCGGAGATACTTGTAGGTATATTTCTCCACCTCCTGGGAGGCAAGATCCTCATAGGCGAATTCGCTCCCCATGAAGGGACCGGACTTGTTCTTCGAGGCGATCCGCTTGACCCGTTTCAGTGCCGGAAGATAGAGCCACTGATCGTCGGGGTCCGTCTTGTGGGAGAAGGTCAGCATGGCTGTCCCCTTCACGTCCCGGGGGCGGTCAAAGATAGTCAGGCTCTTGTCGCCATCGTCAGTCATTTCCAGGGTCTTGACCCGCATGTAGCGGGTACTCTCCTCCCCCTGCTTGTTTTTCAGGAGCATGGTCAGCTCCGCCGTGTAATCGTTGAAACCGATGTCCCGGTGGTCGGCCTCCACGGCGATTTCCAGTCCCCGCTCCTCCGGTGTCTGGGCGAAAAGAATTGAGGGAAGTAGAAGCAAGAGGATCGCAAAGCCTATCTTTCTCATGATGTTATTCCTCCATCTTGATCAGAAGAGGCGGCAGAAAGAGAAAATCCGCCGCAAGAGCCAGGGCGATGGTGATCGCCGTAAGTCGCCCCATCCCCGAGTTGATCTCAAAACTTGAAAGCGACAGGACCCAGAACCCGAGGATCAGCACCAGGGAGGTGACCCAGAGGGCCGTCCCCACGTTGGAAAAGGCATAACGGACAGCATCGGTAGGGGACTTCCCCTCCTCCCGACGGGCCCGAAGATACTTGCTCAGAAAATGAATGGTGTCATCAACGACGATCCCCAGGGTCATGCCGACCACCACGGAGAGACCGAGTCCGA
>CAYQVN010000297.1:0-2574 GCA_964420895.1 uncultured Nitrospirota bacterium
TTCTCCGTGTCCTCCGAGAGCTCCGTGGTGAATGCTTTTGACTTTTGCCTTGGCTATAGATTTCCTTTCTCTGCGACCTCCGCGTCTTTGCGGTGAATGCTTTTGTTCCCTTTTGCCTCTCACTCGTCCTCATCATCAGGAACGTCGGGCAGGAACTTCGAGCGGCGCTGTGGCGGCGGGTGCCCTTCTTCCTCCTCCCACATGTCCTCCAACTCCCATTCCACGACTTTCTCCCGGGCATGGCGTTTCTTGCGGTAGTAGGCGTAGAGGAAGATGAGGGTCATAATGAACCAGAGGGCCGCCGTGGAGGTGACCACGGGGATCCAGGTATACCGGATCCGGAGCCAGCGGTGCCACCGCTTTTCCAGTTCATAAAAGGTCATGCCGAAGGCAGCCTCACTGCTCCGGCTGAGGGTCTTGCGCTCATTCAGATTGAGAATGAAGGTCTGGAAATCCTTCCGGCCGAAGCGATTCATAAGCCAGGAGATCATGGAGAAGCTCTGAGCATAGGCCGCCTCAGCCTCGTTGAAATCTACGGGGAAGGCATGATTCAGGGTTGCCAGGGGAATAAATTTCTTTTTCAGGGTCACTGCCGAGATGACGGCCGTTGTCCGGAAGGTCCATTCTCTTGCCTCGTACATGGCCAGCCCTTCGTCAAGCCAGCGGGGGATTGGGACGCCTTCCATAGCCTGGTGCAGGGTCAGGTGGGCCAGTTCGTGACGGAACGTCCGGAAGGGATCGATCTTTCCGAAAAGGGCCGCCCGTGGGGTCTTGAGGATCATCAGGTTCCGTTCGGGGTAGGCGAGACCCGCCGCCCATTCCGGCGCCTTGTCGCTGTGGGGCTGCCGCTTCAGAAAATCTTCATGACTTCCGGCAAGATAGATCTCGATGCCGGGCCGGGGGGGGACACCAACGTCGGCGACAATTTCATCATAGACCGACTCGGAGAGCTTTGCCAATGACTCAGCCAGTCGCCGGTCTCTTTCGGCAAAAGTAATATGGAAATGCGCTGTCCAGAGACTTTCCGTCGTCCCTGCATCAGGCACGGCATCCAGGGTGGAGAAAAAGCAGAAGAAGAAAATGAAAAATATCAGGAAAGAACGAAGGACCAGAGAGGGAAATTTCATGGGGAAAACACCAGCGATCAGAGTCTCTCCTTCAGTAATTTGTTCACCACTGCCGGGTTCGCCTTGCCGCGGCTGGCCTTCATGACCTGGCCGACAAAAAAACCGAGGACCTTCTCCTTGCCGGAACGGAACTGCTCTACCTGAGCGGGGTTGGCGGCGATCACCTCTTCCACAATCTTGACGATCTCCCCCTCATCGGTGATCTGGACAAGATTCTTCTCTTTCACGATGACCTCGGGGGACTTCCCCGACTCTATCATCTCGGAAAAGACGGCCTTGGCGATCTTTCCACTGATGGTTCCCTTCTCGATCATCCGAATCATCTCCGCCAGCATCTCCGGACGGACGGGACAGCGTGCAATCTCCTGATCGTCTCCCTTGCATTCCCGCAGCAAGTCTCCCATGATCCAGTTGGAAACAGTCTTGGGGGATTGGGCCACTTTGTTGCATTCCTCGAAATAGGACGCCAATTCCCGGGAGGCGGTCAGCACCTCGGCGTCGTAACGGGGAAGTTCGTATTCATTAATGAACCGTTCCGTCTTCGCATCGGGAAGTTCGGGAAGGGTCTTTTCCACCTCCTCAATCCAGGCGTTATCCACCTGCAGCGGGACGAGGTCGGGGTCGGGAAAATAGCGGTAGTCGTGGGCCTCTTCCTTGCCCCGCATGGAGAGGGTTACGCCGCGGTCGGCATCCCACAAACGGGTTTCCTGGACGACCGATCCCCCTTCCTCAAGGAGCTGGTTCTGCCGCTTCACTTCGTATTCCAGGGCCTTCTGGACGTTTTTGAAGGAATTCATGTTCTTCAGCTCGGCCCTCACCCCGAATTCTTTTTGCCCTACCGGACGAAGGGAGATATTGGCATCGCACCGCAGGGACCCTTCCTCCATGTTCCCGTCGCAGACATCGAGGTAACGGACAATGCTCCTGAGCTTTCGCATGTAGGCGGCCGCCTCATCGGGTGTCCGGATGTCCGGTTCGCTGACGATCTCCATGAGAGGCACTCCGGTCCGGTTCAGATCGACATAGCTTGACGGATCGCCCTTTGCCCCGTGGATATTCTTTCCCGCGTCCTCCTCCATGTGGATCCGGGTGACGCCAATCCGCCGTTCCGTGCCGTCCACATCAATGTTCAGGTGTCCATGTTCACAGAGGGGAAGTTCATACTGAGAGATCTGGTATCCCTTGGGCAGGTCGGGATAGAAGTAGTTTTTCCGGGCGAACCGGGAAAAGGGATTGATGGTACAGTGCAGGGCAAGGCCGGTGCGGATCGTATAATGAACCACTTCCCGGTTCAGCACCGGCAGCACGCCGGGCATACCGAGACAGACGGGACAGGTATGGTGGTTCGGGTCCGCCCCGAAGGCCGTGCTGCAGTTGCAGAAGATCTTTGATTTTGTCTTGAGCTGGGCGTGAACCTCCAGCCCGATTACGGCTTCATATTTCATGG
>CAYQVN010000298.1:0-2561 GCA_964420895.1 uncultured Nitrospirota bacterium
CCCACGGCACAACGGGCAAAGGGATATCTCAAAACCGGCATTATCGCGACCCTCCTCTGTTATCTGGCCACCTTCAGCTGGTGGGCCCATACCAGCCAGACCCACCCCGAAATCCAATTCGGCCAGACCTGGTGTGACTGGATCTTCCGTCTGACCGCCACGTTACTCATCGCCTATCCGATCTATCATCTGTCCCGGGAAAAAAGTACCGTCAGGGCCTTCGTGGTCACCGCCCTGGGGATGTTCCTTTTAGATGAATGCCTCATGCTCTTCAACCTGGCTTCAGGGGATCTCTACAAGAATATCTACGGACCGATCCGGCACAACCTCCATATCTGGGGCATCCCTCTCCTGGGCGCCGTCTACATCAAGGAAATGCATGTTGAAGCAAGTGAGAACATGGACCGTATTAAAAAGAGCAAGGCCCGACTTTCGCAGAATTTCGAGAAGCTCCAGAAGGAGATCATGGAACGAAAAAGGACGGAAAGCGAGCTTACCCGATCGGAAGGGAAATACCGCCGGCTCTCCCAGGAATTCCAGACCCTTCTCAATGCCATTCCCGACACCCTCCTACTCGTCTCAAGAGAAATGAAGGTCCTCTGGGCGAATCAGGCAGCCGCGGTGGGTCTCCACAGAGAGATGGACGAGATCATTGGCCGAACCTGCCACGAACTGCGGCACAACCGCACCATTCCCTGTCCGGAATGTCAGGCCGTCATCTGTTTTAAAACGGGGAGAACGGAGAGCATGCGGAAGACCACTCCCGATGGCCGGACCTGGGATGTCCGGGCTCATCCGATCCAGGATGAAGAGGGAAGGGTGGTCAGCGCCATTGAACTGGCCGTCGACATCACCGATAAGATTGCCCTGGAGGCTGAGACCTTGAGGACCGGCCATCTGGCCTCACTGGGAGAACTCTCGGCAGGCGTGGCCCATGAGATCAACAATCCCCTCAACGGCATCATCAACTACGCCCAGATCCTTTCCAACGAGAGTGCCGAGGGAAGTCAGGAAAAAGACCTGGCCCGTCGGATCATCGAGGAAGGGGACCGGATCGTCCGGATCATCCGGAGTCTCCTCTCCTTTGCCCGGGCCCGGAAGGAAGAGAAGGTCCCCGTCCAGATCGGGGAAGTCCTCTCCGACGCCCTCATCCTCACGGAGACCTACCTGAAGCAAGGCGGGATTCACCTGACCCTGGACCTCCCCGAAGAGCTGCCGGAGATTCGTGTCAATCCCCAGCAGATTCAACAGCTTTTCCTGAATGTCCTCAACAACGCTCAGTACGCCTTGAATCAGCGTTATCCCGGCAGTGATGACCGGAAAGACCTTACCATCTCGGCGGAACCCCTTTCCAACGGCGGCCCGCCTCTTCTCCGGATCACCTTTCTCGACAGGGGGACCGGGATCCCGGCCAGACGGCTCAACAAGATCATGGATCCCTTCTTCTCGACCAAACCGCGGGGCCAGGGCACAGGGCTCGGACTCAGCATCAGCCACGGAATCGTTCAGGATCACGGCGGTCGATTGCAGATCGAGAGCCGGGAGGGAGAATACACGAAGGTCATCATCGACCTGCCCGTGGGGAAAGAAGGAACATCATGAAACGCGCCAGGATCCTGATCGTAGACGACGAAGAGAGTATCCGCTACACCTTCGAGAATTTCCTCACCGAGGAAGGGCACGAGGTGGCCACGGCGGCAACCGTTACGGAAGGTCTGAAGAAGATCGCCGGAGAGGAGATCGATCTGGTCTTCACGGATATCATCCTGGAGGGAAGATCGGGGATCGAACTGCTCCAGGAGCTTCGATTGCAGAAACGGTCCTGTCCCGTCATCATGATCACCGGGGTCCCCAACCTCGACACTGCCACTGAAGCGGTACGACTCGGCGCCTTCGACTACATTGCCAAACCGGTCCTGCAGGAGCAGCTTTTGAAAGCGACCCGCGAGGCGTTGCGTTTCAAGAAAGTCATCGATGAAAAAGAAGGTTACCGCACCAACCTCGAAGCGATCTTTTCCAGCATCCGCGATGCCATCGTCACCGTGGACCGGGATCTGAAGATCCTCGCCCTAAACCCCACGGCCGAAGAGATCCTCGACCTGCACAAAGAGGACATAGGACAGCCTTTTCCCGAACGCCCCGGCAAGGGCTACCGGCAATGCCGAGCCATTCTCCGGGAAACCCTGAACCGGAGCGAACCCCGGGAGCTTGACCGCCTGCCACTCTCCTGGAGCGGCAAAGAGAAGACCGCAACCTTAACGACCTCCCCTCTGAAGGATCAAAAGGGACACTTCACCGGCGCCGTCCTGGTACTGCGGGACGAAACCCGGCTGGAGGAACTGGAAAAGAGTCTGGAAGACCGGCAGCGATTTCACAGGATGATCGGTCGGAATCATCAGATGCAGAAGATTTATTCCCTCATCGATCATCTGGCCGATTATACGACAACGGTTCTAATCACCGGGGAAAGCGGCACCGGCAAGGAACTGGTGGCCGAAGCAATTCATTTTCAGGGAGCCCGCAGGGAGAAACCCCTGGTCAAGGTCAACTGTTCGGCTCTG
>CAYQVN010000299.1:0-2549 GCA_964420895.1 uncultured Nitrospirota bacterium
CAATCTTTTCGACCACCACAACATTTCGGGTGTGGTGGAGAAAGGGGACTTTCAGAGGAGAGACCTCCCCCACCTGAAGTCCGAGCCGTCGAAGGCCCTTTTCAATCCTGCGCAGTTCCTCTTGCACGCTTCTCGACTTCTGAAAAAGATAAAGACCGCCTTTCCGGAGAAGGGGGGCGGTCCAGTGACAAACCTTATCGATGCTCGCCACAGCCCGGCAGAGGATCCGATCAAAAGAGGGCTCCTCCCCCCTCTGGTAGTCTTCGGCCCGAGTCGTGGCCACGTCTATCCCCTCCAGCGAAAGCGTCCGGATCATGAAACGGAGAAAGGCTGAGCGCTTCTCCGACGCCTCGAGGAGGACAAGTTCAAGGGACGGTTCCAGAATCTTGAGGGGAAGACCGGGAAAACCGGCCCCGCTTCCCACATCAAGGACGGAAAGGCCGGGGGTGATCCGGCCCGTCTGAAAGAGGGAAAGGGAATCAAGAAAGTGGTAGATCTCAATCTCATCCCGGTTTCGGTGTCCCGTCAGATTGATCCGCCGGGACCAGTCCATCAGTTCCCGTATATAGATGTCGAAGCGCTCTTCTTCCCTCTCTCCGATCACTAGACCGAGGGCTTCCGCCCCTTCGCTGAGAATTCCTTTTCTTTCAGCCACTTCGGCTTCTCCTGTTTTTCAGAAAGATCAATAAAATCGATAGGGCCGCAGGCGTCACACCGGAGATGCGGCCAGCCTGTCCGATCGATGCGGGGCGAATCCTTTCGAGCTTTTCCACCACCTCCCGGGAGAGTCCCACGATCCTGCCGTAGTCGATCTCCTTGGGGATCCGAATCTCTTCCGTTTCGCGGTATCTTTTGACCTGTTCGGCCTGCCGCTGGATAAAACCGTCATATTTCGCCTCAATCTCGCAGACCGACCGGATCTCCCGGCATAGCTCGGGATGTGTCGGATCGAGGGGGGCCAATTTTGCATAGTCAAGTTCAGGGCGTTTAATCAGATGAAAGAGGGAAGTCCGGTTTCGGAGAGGAGCGCTTTTTTCCGCCTCCAGGACCGCATTGACATCAGTCGAGGGGAAGACAAAGGTCTTTTTGAGACGCCCCAGTTCCTCCTCGATGCTCTCTCTCTTTTCTCGAAAAGCCTCATACTCCCCTTCCGGAACAAGACCGATCCGATACCCCTTCTCCCGCAACCGCAGGTCGGCATTGTCATGGCGCAGGAGAAGGCGATATTCCGCCCGGGATGTAAACATCCGGTAGGGCTCCTCCGTCCCCCGCGTCACCAGATCATCGATGAGAACACCGATATAAGCCTCGGAGCGATCGAGAACCAGCGGTGGCCTTTTCCGGATCGCCTGTACGGCGTTGATCCCGGCAATCAGTCCCTGGGCGGCCGCTTCTTCATAGCCGGAAGTCCCGTTGATCTGGCCTGCATGAAAGAGACCGGAGATCACCTTTGTCTCCAGAGAGGGAAAGAGCTGCAGGGGAGAGACATAATCATACTCCACGGCGTAACCGGGACGCATGATCCGGGCATGTTCAAGCCCCGGGATGGACTGGACCAGATCCCTCTGCACATCAAAGGGGAGACTGGTGGAAATCCCGTTGGCATAGATCTCCTCCGTATCGAGCCCCTCCGGTTCCAGAAATACCTGGTGCCGGTCCCTGTCGGGAAAACGGACCACCTTGTCTTCGATGGAGGGACAATAACGAGGGCCGATCCCCCGGATCCGTCCGCTGTAGAGAGGTGAACGGTCAAGGTTTTTCGTAATGATTTCATGGGTTTTCTGATTGGTATAGGTGATGTGGCAGGGGACCTGTTCCCTTTGAATTGCATTGGTGGAAAAGGAAAAAGGTTGGGGATCGGAATCCCCCTTCTGCGGGACCAGGCCTTCAAAATCGATACTCCTCCCGTGCAATCTCGGCGGAGTTCCGGTCTTCAAGCGGCCGATTACAAACCCCAGTGAACGAAGGTCGTCGGCAAGCTCCACAGCGGGGGGCTCCCCTGCCCTGCCGCCCGGAAATTGATTAAGCCCCACATGGATCAGTCCCTTGAGAAAGGTCCCCGTCGTGACGATCACCGCATCCGCTCCGTAGCGGTATCCGAGATCGGTCTCCACACCGAAGATCCGCCGATCCCGGATGAGCAGTCTTTTCACCGTTCCCTGCTGAACAACAAGACCGGGCTGATTCTCCACCGTCGATTTCATTCGTAACCGGTAGCCCTGCTTGTCAGCCTGTGCGCGGGGGGCCTGAACGGCCGGTCCTTTACGGGTATTGAGCATGCGGAACTGGATTCCCGTCGCATCAATGACGCGCCCCATCTCCCCGCCCAGGGCATCAATTTCGCGAACGAGATGTCCCTTGGCCAGCCCGCCGATGGCAGGATTGCAGGACATGAGAGCAATATGGTCGAGGTGGAGGGTCAAGAGGAGGGTCGAGCAACCGAGACGTGCGGATGCCAGCGCGGCCTCACAGCCGGCATGCCCTGCACCGATGACAATGATGTCATATCGCTCATCGGTATTCACAACATTCCTCCGCAATCTTGACGG